>JAPDQV010000032.1 GCA_034505495.1 candidate division KSB1 bacterium
AATTTTCATAAATTGTCAAGCCGAAATTATTCAATACGGTATAATTCTTAACATTATCAGGGTAGTCATAGAATGGAATGCATTTGGAGCTAATTATGTAGGAGATGAAGGGAGCGAAGAGTTTGTTTCAATAAAAAAGCTCCGAGGCATGTATCACCTCGGAGCTTTTTTATTAACGGATCAGGACCATCTTGCCTGATTTAACAAGGCCGTCAACTTGGAGTGAATAGATATAGACGCCGCTGCTTACCGGTTTGCCGGTCTCGTCTCTGCCGTCCCACTTTATTTCGTACCTGCCGGCCTCGAGCGGTCTGTTCATAAGCGTAGCCACTTTTTTACCCGAAAGGTTATAGACGCTCAACAGCACTTGGCTTCGATTCGGCACCTTAAAAACGATGACGGTTTCCGGATTGAACGGATTGGGATAATTACCCAACAGCTGGAACTCTTGAGGTGTAGATTCTTTCTCTTCGACCACCTCCGTTTTAAGAGCAAGTATGAAATTCACCTGTATCCGATTTGCTCCCAAAGTGATCGGCTTGGCGTCTTCGAAAGATTCTGCGTTGTTATTAAAGATCGATTTATATCCAAAACGTCCCGCCCGCAAAATGTAATTTCCGAACGGCAGGCCGCTTAATTCATAGTTGCCTTGGCTGTCGGTGAGGGCATCCGCAACAGGCTGGCGGCTTTCGTTAAATGCGATAATCCGCGCCCCTGCAATTGGCTCGCCGTCGCCGTCCGTCACGCGGCCGACCACTTGTCCGGTCATTACATTTCTGCCCCCGTCTTCCGGACCATTCCACAGCCATCGATACACGGGCAGCTCGATGTCTTTGAGCAGAGTTGCTTCGGGATAACCGGCACGCACCAGCGTCGCCTCTTCGGGGTCATAGACATTATTATAGTACTCGCCTATTGTCCATATCGAAAAAGCGTAGATTAAAAACTTTGTATTTTCCGGTAGTCCTGATAATATAAAGTTTCCGTTGGTATCGGCAACCGCAGTATAGAACATTTCGGATTGCGGCCATATCTGGGCGCGAATTGCCGGTTGAGCCGTTACAACAGCAATTTCGAACGGGGTCTGCGTTCCCTCCATCAGCACACGGCCTTGTATCATACCTTTGCCGTCGCGTCTGGGCGCAATTTTGACGGCGATTTCGCTTTTTTCGCCGCCGATCACTTTAACCCGCTTGGCCAACTCGACAACCGGTGCATTTTCATAGTACTCGAAAGCGCCGTTCGCATAAACCGAAACATGATAGTCGCCTTCATAGAGCCAATCTATTGCAAAACGACCGTTTTCATCGGTAATTGCCGCCATGCGTCGCCAATAAAAGCGGTGTGCAGCCGCAATGTTGTTACCCCACACCTCGTCTCTTTGGGCAGCGGTAATTTGCACAAGCGCCCTCTGCACCGGCATGCCGGTTAGCGAATCAAAAACGGCTCCGACGATTGCGCCGAAAACAGGTTTCACGGTCAAAGAAAAATCTATGTCGTTCCGCTCCTCTTCTGCTCCCAATACCAGAACATCTGCTTTTTCCTGGCTGTCTTTGTGGTTCCACCACTGTTCGCCGAATTTTTGGTCTTCCCAATAGCTGCAGTAAATCTGATAGCGGCCGCCCGGCAATTGCTTGACGCGATAATAGCCTTCGGAATCCGTAGTGGCCCAGGCCCAGACCGCATTGATCACTCCTTCGGGATTGTCACCGGAAGCCGGTATAATGGAAAGACTTGCACCTACCAAAGGGCGTCCGCTTGTATCGGTAACGCGGCCTGCGATCGAAGAACGGCCGACGATCAGCGGCAGCGTAAAATCCGCCGTTGCCGGTGCCGTTTTGCTCACAAAAATGGGCTGAGCTTCCTCGAATCGCTCCACTCCCGGCCACCAGCGGTAGATATATTGCCATCCGTTCTGCACTCCGACGGAAACGTAATAGCGGCCGTCCGGCAGCTCTTCAACGAGATACCTCCCCTCTTCATCAGTCGAGGCATAAGCATAAATCCATTGATTCGGATCGGCGGACTGCACGCCGATATAGGCGCTGAAAATCGGATTCCCCTCCGTATCTTGGACAATGCCTCTGATGCTGCCGGCTGCTTCCTGAATCGGCACGATAAAATTAATGTCGCCGGTATCCTCACCAATGACAACCCGCACCTTGTCCGCCTCGTCAGGGTTCGTTTTTTGGTTATACCAAAGAGTAAACCACTGCCATTTTGTGCGCGCCTGAAGTTCGACGATATAGTCGCCGCTGCGGAGGCCTTCAATGATGTAATTGCCGTTTTCATCCGTAAGGGCCTTGCCGAAAGTCGGTTCGGTTTCAGGGTCAAAATTGCCTACGGGCGTAGCAGTTAAATACGCTTCTACGACAGGGCGGCCGCTTTCATAGGTTACCCGACCGCTAATCGAGCCGCCGCGTTGCAGACGAAAATTGAAATTTTTGAGCACAACCGAGTCGCCTACGGCAATCTGATCGGCTTCAAGAAAGGAGCTTTTGTTATTATAGTATTGCTGAAGGTAGCCTTGGGCCCACGCGACGAGATAATAGGTGCCCGCTTTGAGTTTCGTCAAAGAATAGTTGCCGTTCTCATCGGTTTCAGCCCATCCGATTTCTCCGCTCACCACTCCGAAAGCACTGACGATTGCGCCGGCAATGCTTTTTCCGGTTGATGCATCCGTAACGCGACCGGTGATGGTCGATTTTCCCTCCTGAATTCGCCGCATGTAAAAATCAATGCCCTCGGTATCACGGTTAGCTGAAACCACTACCGGCAGGGCTAGAATGATATCCGTCGCATCGCGGTAAAAAAGCGGCTCATATCCTTCTGCATAGGCCAGCACATAATAGTTGCCTTCCGGCAGATCGGTGATGCGATAAAGCCCAGACTTATCCACCAAAGAAAGTCCCTTGGCAAAACCTTCCTGATCGGAGGAAAAGTCCGCCGAAAAGGCCTCCACCCAGGCATTCGCCAGAGCTTCAGGTTCTACATTGTATAATCGTCCGCTGATGCTTCCGACGCCCTGGTTCTGAAAAAAACCCAAAAGCTTTGCGTTGGATACGACATTCGTGGAATTGTCGTGGCCGGACTGCATTCGCCGAATCACTTCGGCCTGAAATCTCGCCTTTTGCCAGGCAAGGGAATTCTGCTCGGTCCGCGCCAAAGCACCTATCGACATGAGCAGTAAAAGAAAACTCAAACGAACTTTCATATGGACCTCCGCTCATTAGCGCTTTTTCGGGCAAGTTACAACAAAAATCAAAAAAAGAATATTCGCAAGGCGTTAATCTAAGCGCATTGATTTTAAGTTGCAATTTATTAAATTAATGCTATCACAACAAGTTCCCGAACCAGCCGTCAACCTAGAAAATTTTGAGGGATTATGGCGCTCTACGAAGAGTTCATCCGTACAGGCAACCGTTTGTTCAAACTGCGCGGTTATTTACCGCCCCTTCTGTTCTTTTTGATATTAGCAGGCCTTCCGCTCTTTAATTATCCCGGCAAAACGCAAAAAGAGAATTTAACTTGGGAGGTGGTTTGCGCTTCCATCGCGTTTTTAGGGCTTCTTATCCGCTTTTTTACCATCGGCTTTACGCCGGCAGGCACGTCCGGTACAAACCGCGGAAAGCAGGTGGCCGAATCTCTCAACACCACAGGCTTTTACTCGATCGTGCGGCATCCGCTCTATCTCGGTAATTTTCTCATGTGGTTCGGGTTATTTCTATATTTCCGCACCTGGTGGTTGAGCCTAACGATCGTTTTGATCTTTTGGCTTTATTATGAGCGGATTATGTTCGCGGAAGAAGAATTTCTGCGGGGCAAGTTCGGCCGACAATTTACCGAATGGGCATCCCATACGCGCTCTTTCTTCCCGACTTTTAGTCAATGGCGCAAGCCGGAACTCTCGTTTTCTCTGCGCAAAGCTATTCGTAACGAATACCAGAGCGCTTATTCCTTAGTGGTCAGCTTTAGCCTTGTCAACCTAATGATCGATTCCTATATCAATCGCAGGCTGACTCTCGGCAAATTCTGGCGGACGCTTTTGATTGTCGGCGGTATCCTCTTTCTCGTTCTTCGTACGATCAAGAAAAAAACCAATCTGCTTAAACAGGAAGGACGATGAACCGTCACTCAACGTCCAAAACTTGATATTGTCGTATGATCAAGTCAATGAATAGAAAACGCAGAATTGATTTTGCGGGCATCATTGCGCCGGCGGGACTGACTTTTTTGGTGCTGCTTTGGGTTTCCTGCGGCAAAAAGCCGGAGGCGCAAAAGCCGAGTCAACCGTTTACGCTGCGCTCAGTCGCCGGCTACAAATCCTCTCCTCTCAAAATACAGTTCAGTTATTACAGCGCGCTCTATTGGCATGGCGTACGCAGGCTTGGTATGTGGAACAGCACCCTCGATCCGAAAATGGAACCATGGTACCGACAATTATCGCCCCTTTTGATGGAATGCGGATCGACCAAGGCACTGTTCAACCAACCGCTGCAAAAGTTCCTCTACCATATGCCCGCTTATCTCGATCCTGAAAATCCGGAAGAGCTGCATCAACAGTTCAAAGTGATCCAAGAGTTTGTCGGCACCGGCTCGCTGGATGTGTTTACCCGCAATTATTCGGAGACGAAAAATTGGCAGCGATGGTATTGCGAGCCGTCTCTCCGTCTCCTCAAATCCTCCTATGCCGGACGCGAGGAAGTCGTGATCCGCATCATCGACGTTTGGGATGCCTACATGCGCGAATTATGGCCGCAATATCGTGATGAATACAAGAAAAAGATCTCGTCTATTGACATCGACGATTATCGAAAAGATTTGGAAGCGCTGCGCGTATTCGATTATTGGCAAAAAGCGTTCGAAACGACCTATCCGTACAACGAATTCTTGGTGATGCTCTGTCCGGAAACGCCGGCTTTGGCTGCACGCATCGGGCCTGAAAAGGTCATTCTGGGAGCTCAGCAGGACCGCCTCAGTCTCTATAACGGCTTTGTCCAGGAAGTCGGTATGCGCTATTTCGAGCCTGCCAAATTGGCCGAAGATAAAAACATCAAACCATTACTGCAATCAGACTATACAAATGTAATGAAATTAATTGAAGCCGAAGTCTGTCGCTTGAAAATGGAAAAACTTCCCGATCTGAAGGATGACCCCTATGTCACTGCTTTTCAGATACAAAAGTTGATCAATTTGCGGCCGCAGGTTTTCTTTGACACCACATTTGTCGGCGCCATCCCCAAGCTCTATCAGACCGCCAAGGAAAGATCCTGCTTTTAAAAAAAACGGCGCGTCGTGAACGCGCCGTTTTTCAAAGTTTATTGCATCATATCGAATCCGGAATAACCGTTCTCCTCTTCGCTTCCATTACGCTGCTGACGCTGTTGTTTGTAGTTGTTCAGAATATAGTTCAGCGTAAGACTGACCATCGGCGCTTCGCGCTTGAATCTGTTGTAACGATAAAAATCCGGTCCCTGGGCATAGAATTCAAACTTGCCGGTGCGCAGCAAGTCGTTGACCTGCAGAATCACCTCCAATTTATCGTTGAGAAATCCCCTTCTAACAGCTGCCGAGGCGATGAAAAAGCCTTCCCTCCGGCCTTGAGCCGAGACCGAAGGACTATTGTACATCAAGTTAACCTGCATACGAGTGGATTGGGACAAACGCAGCGTGTTGTTCATCCGCACATTCCAGTTAAAACTGTTGCGCTCAAAATTTTCGCCCCGCATGACGCCCTTGATGGTATAGTCGAAAAGGTTGGCCATCAAGTTGACGTTCCACAGGCGCTTCATATCAAAATTGAGCATGAGTTCTCCGCCGAGCATTTCATCGGTGCCGATGTTGGCCATGGTGGTCAACATGACGTTTTCCGCATAGACGCTCTGAATGCGGTCGATACGGTTTTCCGTAGTGCGATAATAGACCTCAGCCGAGAACAGGTTCCTCCCCAAGCTCTTTTGATAGCTAAGCTCATAAGAGTTGATGTACTCCGGCAATAGCGACGGATTGCCCCTTCGCACGTTATAGGCATCGATCCACACCAGGAAAGGCTCAAGGAAAAAGTCTCGAGGACGTTCGATTCTTCGCGTATAGCTGGCCATCACCTGTTGACCGGCCGGCAGTTCATAGGAAAAATGCAGCGTCGGGAAGTAATCCAAGCGATTGATGGTGTAACGCTCAGCCTGGTCTTTGGAGGCCAGAATGCGATAGGTATATTCACCGCGCAGCCCCGCCTGATAGCCGAGCTTTCCCAGCTTGTTTGCGTACATCAGATATGCGGCATGAATATCGTGGGTAAAATCCATGGCATAGCTGAATTGCGGCGCATACACATACTGCTGCAATGTCGGGGTATACTCATAAAGATCATTTCTCTCCTCCGACCGCGCAATGCGGCTCTGAAGGCCGGCTTCCAGGCGCGCGGCACCTCTCAAAGGCCGCACATAATCTGCCTTGAGACGAAGATCGTTCTGCGGTCCCTTTTCAGTTGCGCGGCGCCCGCTTTCCAGTTCGCCGATGGCATTCAGCAGCTCGTCCTTCGATTCTTCATCACTTGTCTCGTTTTCATAATTCGTCTCAAATGTAAGCTCATGTCCCTGATTGTCGAATTTGTGCTTGAAGCTTAGATTAACCTGTCCGCTCATGCCGCCGCGCTTTTCAAGTCCGGAGCTGGTGTAGCGAAACACATCGACGCCCGGAGTCGTCCACGAGGCATAGTTCGAGGTCTGATTGTTCTTCATCCCGCGATTGCCGAGGCGGATACCGAGCGTAAACAGATCCTGCTTGGTGATGTCCCAATCCAAACCGCCGCGCAGCCCGTAACCGCCGAAATTACGATTGCCGCTGCCGTCGGCAGTGATGAATGAAATCGTATCCGCCGCAAAGGTTTGATTGCGTTGGATCATCGTTCCAGGATTGTAGCGCCGCATATAATTGACGCCGAGATAAACGTTCACCCCGCCGGTTCGGCGGTTGAGAAGAATGTCGCTGCCGTAGCGGTCATTGATGCCTCCATTAAGGCTGATCATGCCGTTGATGCCCTGCAGCGCATTCTTTTTGAGAACCAGGTTGATGATTCCGGCTGTGCCGTCCGGGTCGAACTTGGCCGACGGGTTGGTGATGATTTCGATGTTTTCGATGCTGCTGGCGGGAATCTGCCGCAGCGCATCGGCAGCCTCCATAATCGTCGGCCGCCCGTCGATCAGCAGCCGAAAGTTCGAGCTTCCCCGCAAAGCGACGTTGCCTTCAAGATCCACCGTGACGGACGGAACATTTTCCAGCACATCGATCGCCGTTCCGGAGGCGGCCGTATACTGCTTGCTGACGTTGATGACCTTTTTGTCGATCTGATATTCGATGGGCGCCTTTTCCGCCGTCGTCTCCACGCCTTGGAGCATGATCACGGCCTGCATCAGCTCGATTTTACCGAGATCGATTTCCGGACTGTTCGATGCGACGCGGATATTCGGCAGCACTTTTTCATAGTAGCCGATGAATTTGACGTGCAGCTCATAGTTGCCGGGCTTGACATTGTTCAGCAGAAACGTACCGTCTTTGCGGCTGACCGTACCGTCTACCTGTTGTCCGCCGTTTGCGGTCATTAGCACGACGTTGGCATACTCGATCGGAACGGCCAACAAGGAATCCATGATTACACCCTTGATTACCGCCCCTTTTGCCGCTGCAGGCGGAGCCGGCATTTCCGGTGCGGGGGAGGCTTTTGTAATGACGGGTCCCAATAGAGTTAACGCCAGTGCTAATTTATAGATTACTTTTGCCGTTTTCATAATTTAAACTCCCTTTAATTGTAAAATTCACCCTTAAAAACGGAAGAGCCGAAATGAATGTTCGTCATTAAAAGCAAACAACTTGCACAATCGGCAATCCTTCATCACGTTTGAAAAATACGATTGAAATCGATAAATTGATTCATGAGCACAAGAGGCATCGTTTTCGACATTCAAAGATTTTCGCTCCATGACGGCCCTGGAATTCGGACGACAGTTTTTCTCAAAGGTTGTCCATTGCATTGCACCTGGTGCAGCAACCCCGAATCCCAGTCACCCTCGCCTCAATTAGCATTTGCCGAGCACAAGTGCTCGCACTGTCTGGCCTGCGTTGGCGAATGTCCGCATGGGGCTCATGTTACGGTTCGGGGAAAGCATCTTTGGGACGTCGACCGCTGTAAACGCTGCTTTGCCTGCATAGAGGCTTGCCCAAACGGAGCATTGCGGCGAATCGGAAAAGAGCTTTCGGTTGAACAAGTCATGGACGTTGTCAAGCGTGACTTTCCTTATTACGAAAAATCCGGCGGCGGCATAACGCTTTCCGGCGGCGAGCCGCTGATGCAGGCGCAGTTTGCCGAAGCGCTGCTCCGCTCTGCTCGCCGGCTCGGCATAAACACAGCCGTTGAGACGGCCGGAATAATGCATGATCCTCTTGTACAAATTGCCGATGCGGTAGACCTTTTCTTATTAGATTACAAAGCATCGGAAGAGATGCAACACCTAAATCATGTCGGAACTTCCCTTTCGCGGGTATTGGAAGGGCTTGAACGTTTGGCAACGATTGGAGCAAGAATACGGCTGCGCTGTCCCATTATTCCGAGCCTCAATGACACCGATGCGCATTTTTACCGCATTGCCGAGCTTTGCAGGGACTACGCCTGCATAGAAGCCGTCGACGTCCTGCCCTATCATGATTACGGCAGATCAAAAGCCAAAGAGATCGGAAAATCCTGGCCGCTTGTACAGACAAGCGTCGATGAAGAAACGGCAGCAAGGTGGATTGCCCGCATGGCCGCATTGGGCTGTCGAAACGTCGGCCTTGGATGAGCAGGAATCCTTACAGATAACTCGAATTTTTTTCGAATAAATTTGTAAAACCAGGCATTGCATGACACTTGAACACGCCGTCGATATTACCTTTGCGGCGAAAAACCGCGCAGAAAAAATTGCGCAACAAATTTTCGAGTTCACCCGCACCTATCTGGCGTTTAGTGAGGACGCTCCGCTTGAACGGGAACTCGCCTGCCTGCACGCTCAATATCCTGCCGTATTACTACCGCCGCAGTCCGGGGATCGGTTCGTCGGCCGCGTGCTGCATGCGCCGGTCGGCTTTTCGCCGCAGATGGGCAACGGTTTCGGCTATTACCTGAAAGAAGAGGAATTCCTTGCTTTGCTGCGCGAACCGGAGCTTTCTGAGGAACTGCGTTTTCGATTGACGGTTGTACTTGAATTTTGGCGGGAAAATCATACCGCTGCCAAAACGCGGCGAGCCTACTCGGGCGAACTAGCCAAACTCCTGCCCAGCGACAATTGGAACGGCGAATCGGGCATTGCTTTCCCTTTGTACCGCATGGCAGGTTCGACGTTGGATTACGCGAAATTGATGCGACTCGGCATCGGCGGCCTGCGTCGCGAGCTGGAGGAGCATATGCGGCGCAAACCTGCAGGGGCTGCGCTCTATCGTGGACTCATCGGCAGCATCAACCTGCTCGCCGAGGTCTGCCTTTGGTATGCTGAAAAAGCGCAGCAGTCCGATTTGCCCGCCGAGGTGCGCGCCGAGCTCGTCAGCTGCCTCCTGCACATTTCAGAAAAACCGCCGGAAACTCTGCATCAAGGACTCCAGCTGTTTTGGCTTTATGCTCTGCTCTCCGGCAATGCCAACTATGGCCGCTTTGATCGAACTTTTACCGATTTATTTGCTGCAGACACCGCGGCGGGCGTAACCGAAGAGAATGTCATTGAGCTGCTGAGCTCTCTCTGGCGCCTGATGGCCGAGCGCGAGGGCGGCGTTTGGATGTTCGACTCGCGCGTGATCATCGGCGGCAAAGATCGCCCGAATGAAGCGGCTGCAGATCGTTTCGCCCTCTTGTGCATTGAGACCACTCGGCGCATGCGCTTGATTATGCCGCAATTGTCGCTGCGCTTTTTTAATGGCCAGAACCCGCTGCTCTATCAACTTGCGCTCGACTGCATTTCCGGCAATAACCCTTACCCGATTCTTTATAACGACGACGTGAACATTCCGGCCGTTGCCGCGGCCTTTACTGTATCGGAAGACGAAGCGACGAACTATGTGCCGTTCGGTTGCGGCGAATATGTGATCGAGCATAAAAGTTTCGGCACGCCGAGCGGCGTCATCAATCTTTTGCAGGCTCTTCTCGTGACGCTGAATCACGGCATCGACCCCACGCGGCGGATTCCCATGGGAATCCCTGCCGATGAGCTGCCGAAAATTGACACCTTTGATTCACTTTGGGATGCTTATCGGCGCCAAGTGGAGCGGCATGTTGAAGCTCTGGCCGAACAGGAAGCGCTCGAATATCGCGTTGCCGCGCAAACGGCGCCTTTCCTCTTTTTTACGCTGCTTATGGACGATTGTCTTGAACGCGGCAAGGCGCTTTTCGACGGCGGCCTTCGATATTTAGGGGGCACATTGGAAACGTACGGCAACAGCAACACGGCCGACAGCCTGACGGCAATTCGGAAATTCGTGTTCCGAGAAAAACGTTTTTCGCTTGCTCAACTGCAAAAGATGCTTGAAACAAATTTTGTCGGTTATGCCCGAGAGAGACGACTTTTAGCGGAGGCGCCCAAATACGGCAACGATTTAATGGAAGCAGATGAAATGCTTGTTGCGGTAGATCGTCACGTTTTTACAACTACCCGCAATCAGGCACAGCGTGTGGGGCTTCATTCATACCTGGTGGTCGTCATTAACAACAATGCCAATACGGTCATGGGGAGATACACGGCGGCTTCGCCGGACGGTCGTCTTGCCTTTACGCCTATGAACAATGGTAACGCGCCGTCGAGCGGCGCTGACACGCACGGCATAACCGCCTTTCTCAACTCGATCGTCAAGCCGCCGGTCGATTTGCACGCCGGGGCGGTGCAGAATATCAAGCTGTCGCGTGAACTGTTCGCGCGCAATCGCCGCCAGGTGGAACAATTGCTCGAGGTTTACTGGGAACAGGGAGGCGCGCAGGCGATGCTCAACGTCGTAGGCCGCAACGAACTCGAAGAGGCGCTCGTTCATCCCGAAAAATATGCCAACCTCATTGTCCGCGTCGGCGGCTACAGCGCCCGCTTTATCGACTTGGCACCGGACATTCAGCAGGAAATTCTTGCACGAACTCTTTATTGAGGCAAGTCATGAAAATTTTTGTAGTTCTTTTTGCTCTTTCAGGTATTGTCGTCGCCGGAGAAAACGAATTTTTTCACTGGTTCGAAGACAAAACGCTGCGCGTCGATTACGTTCACTGTGGTGACGGCCGAGAAGAAGAGATCGGCCTGGCGGCGCTCATCGAAGAGGGAGCCTGGCCGGGCCGAACCGCGAGATTGACCGAAACGCTCGATCTCGGTCAGTATTGCGTGCAGGTGTATGATCAGGAAAGCGGTCAGCTCCTTTATGCACACGGTTTTTGCTCGGTATTCGGCGAATGGCAGACTACGGAAGAAGCCCTAAACGGACTACGGCGAGCCATGCATGAATCGGTGCGCATTCCGTTCCCGCGCAGGCCGGTGCGGCTGGAATTACTAAAGCGGAATCGCCGCAACGAGTTTATGCCGCTGTGGTCGCTGACCATTGATCCCGCCTCTACCGATATTCGTCGCGAGCTTCCTGTCGCCGGCCGCGTCCGCAATCTGATAATCAACGGGGATCCCAAGCATAAGGTGGATTTAGTGATTCTCGGCGACGGTTACCGACGCAACGAGACGGCCAAGCTGCGTCGCGATGCGCACCGATTCGTCGATGTCCTGTTTTCGGTTCAGCCGTTCAAAGAACGCCGTTCCGATTTTAACGTTCGCCTTATCGAAACGCCTTCGCAAGATTCAGGAATCGACGATCCTCGTTCGGGCGTCTGGAAACGAACAACTCTCGGCTGCCGCTACAACACGTTCAACGTCCAGCGCTACGTTCTTTGTCCGGACAATCAGGCCCTTCTCGACATCGCCGCAGCTGCACCTTATGACGCCATTTATGTGCTCATCAACTCGTCTCAGTACGGCGGAGGCGGTATTTTTAATCAATTCGCCGTGTGCTATGCAGGCGGAAAAACAAAGGAGCCGGAATGGTGGGCCGAGTATGTGTTTGTCCATGAATTCGGCCATTCCTTTGCCGGCCTGGCCGATGAGTATTATAATTCGGAAGTTGCTTACAATGACCTTTATCCCCTTGATGTCGAACCTTTGGAGCCGAACATAACGACGCTGAACAATGACGGCAGCTGCAAATGGCGTAACCTGCTTTCCCCGAACGTTCCGGTCCCCACGCCTTGGAACAAGAGTGCGTTCGATTCTCTCGCCCGGTTGCCGGTGAGAGAAAAAGACCCGAAAAGGCGTGCGGAACTGCAAGAGCAGCTTGATGCAATACTCAACGATCCTAATCTCACCGGAGTTGTCGGTTGTTTCGAAGGTGCAGGGTATGCCTCTACCGGAATTTACCGACCGGCATTGAATTGCCGTATGTTCAGCAAATCCCAAACAGATTTTTGTCCTGTTTGCCGACAAGCGATTTTGCAAATGATAGATTTAACCTGCGGAAGATAAAAGGAGCTAATTGACCTTTTCGTGGGGAAGCGTCACCAGCGAGTGCGAATTTTGATGCCTCGCATCGGCATAGGCTCTGCATGGCCGCTCGATGCGGTCGAATTCCAATCCCCGATACTCCTCATGTTGTGACAGGGGCAGGCGAATGGTAAAGCAGGCGCCGCCCGATTCTGCGTTTGCGGCTTGAATGCTGCCGCCGTGTTTTTCGATGATGTCGCGGCAGATTGCCAATCCCAGGCCGTGCCCGTTTGCCTTATCCGTAAATGGTTCTGCAAACAGGCGCTGCAGCTTTTCCGGCGAAAATCCTGGGCCGTTATCCTGGATGGTTAAAAGGATGCATCTTTCGCAGGCATCGATCCGGGTTGAGAGGAAAATTTGGGCGTCCTGGCGTGCCTCAACGGCGTTTTTGCAGAGGTTGAACAAAACCTGACTCAGCAAGCGTGGGTCAAGCCGCAACAGGGGCAGATTAGGCTGCAGCTGACAGAGAAATTTGACGCCGGAGCGCTGATAAATCGGCTTGATATACTCAATAAAGTCCTTAACGACATCATTAATACTCATCATTTCAAAAGCCGGCTGCATCATGCAGCTGCACATTAGGCCGCCGGTCAGCGGTGTGATCCGCATCAAAAGTTGCTGTGCCTTGAGTATCCTCTCTTGTATTTCGCCGGTTTCTCCGTCATTGTTGAGCAAATCCAATGCAAGCTCAAGGTTGGCGTTCACAGCAGCGACGAAATTATTAATTTCGTGACCGATTTTCGCTGCAGCAACGCCTTTATCCCCGGCCGATTGCATTTGCCGGGTAGGTTGAGTTATGTTCTTCTGATTATCCTTCGCTTTTGTAACCGACCGTTGACGGTTGCGAATGGTTCTGGCGGATAATTCGGCAAATGCATTCATTTGATCTGCCAAGCCGCGCTCAAAAGGCAGGGGCAGACAATCAATCAGATACAAAAGACCGATACATTCCTTATCGCAGCATAACGGAATCCACAGACATGGGCGGACACCCTCAGGAGTTGTCCGATCTGTTTGCACCCATTTACGATAACGAACGCATTCTTTGGCAGCGGCAAAGTCGAAAAGCTCCGCTTTCGGTGTAAAGGTCTCTCCCGCCCGAGTGGCGGCGTACGCAACTGTATATTTTTTTCCCCCCTCATCTTTGAGGAAAAGAATAACGTCCTCAGCCTGCAAAAATTCCATTGCCCTGAAGGTAATTCTCTTCAGGAGCATAGAGAGGCTATTGGTATTGGGCAAATAGAAACTGTTCGAATTCGAATTGTTCATGTGCATTGGCTGCAGGAGCAAACTGTTCTTTTGATGCAAGACAGCAAATTTAAAAGCTGCGTCGTTTATATTTATTTGCAATCATTATGCCTTATTTTATTGATTAAAGCTAAATTTAGCTTAAAAATAGCGCCAAGGAAACTCCAAAGTGTTTACATCAAGTTTTCTGATTCAAATATTTGTTTCATTATTGTATTTCAGTTTCAACTTTGTTATATTAGCATACTAAATTTTTAATTTTTCTTCATCGTTCAAAGGGCATATTAATCTTGCGTTTTCAAAATATTAAAGTTATTATTCCGTGCCTGCTTTTTCAGCAAGTTTTTCTCTAAATTTATCATCATTAGTCAAGTCGTCATAGTGTTTTTTGACAAATTCAAGGAAATGACCCTAATTTGTTTAGCGTATTGAGGGTCTTAAATTATGAAAAACGATATTTCGTGCATCACTCGATATATCGTGTCTAATTTTTAATTATTTTATTCAGCAAATATAAATATCGTTTTTCCTGCAATTTCTTAAGTTACTTTTTTTCAATATGTTATAACATCTTCTCATTCGATGGATTTAGAAATGATCAGTTTGGCATTAGCATTGCTAAAGTATTTAACCGAGAGCAATCAACAAGGGTTCAGGAGGCTTCGGTTGATTTTTTAAAGGTGTCAATTTGGAGCCGAAAACTTTAAACTAAAAAAGAAGGAGAGACGACCATGTTGCAGCTCAGAAACTTGTTTGTGAAGGAAGAGGGCCAGACGCTGTCTGAGTACGCCTTGGTTCTGGTGTTGATCGCCGTTGTTGCCATTGCCGCGGTTACGCTGCTCGGCAACCAGATCAGCCAGGTTCTGAACGACATCGCTGCCGCCCTGTAAGAGCCGAAAAGGAACAGGATCATTAAACTAAAAGGAAGGGGTATAAGCCATGTTGAAGAGCCTGTTTGTTCGTGAGGAAGGGCAGACGCTGTCCGAGTACGCGTTGATTCTGGTACTGATCGCCGTTGTTGCCATTGCCGCGGTTACGCTGCTCGGCAACCAGATCAGCCAGGTTTTGAACGACATTGCAGCTGCCCTGTAAGAGTTCCCTCCTACCCCATCCGTGTCCGCCCAAGTGCGGGCGCGGATGGGCAGGAGCCTACAAATGCAAAAACGGAAGAATTTGCTCAACAAAAGCAGGAAAGCGAACGAGCGAAGCCGTAAGGTGTTACATATGAATTCGGGTGGAGGTTAAAGTATGTTTGCGGCTTTTACAGCATGAGCGTAAATTCTTCCGCTTCTCAGCTTCTTATCTCTCCATCCCTTATCTTTCAATCCCCATAACAACCCTCGCGCTTCGCCGTTTTGGTCTATCGGTTTGATGATAGATGCTTTCATTCGCATTTTCAGAAAAAGAGCAATTTTTGATCTTTATGATTTGTAAGTCGAAAAAATCTGTTCTGAAAATTGGACATTCCTTTGTCTAAATTATCGGACATGCGCCGTCCAAGAATTACGACAAGCAAAAAGGACAATTTTGCATAAGGAGAGATGAAACCATGCAATCGTTATGGAAAAATCTGAAAGCAAGATGCGCTGTTTCCTTGATGTCGTTTCGGCTGCATCGGCGGAATGAAAAAGCACAGACATTGGGCGAGTATGGTCTTCTTCTGCTTTTAATTGCTTTGATTGCGATTGTCGGCTTGATGTTGATCGGCAATACAAATTCGGACCTCATTACCAGTATTGCAAATGCACTCTAAGCAATAAAACAGACAAAAAGTTTATATTGCAATATTAAAATATTCAATTTATATTCTTTTAAACAGCATTATTTTTTAGAAACTTATGCTTCTCATTACGCCGGTTCTCATTACTATTCCGATATTGACGGCCGCATATTTCGATTATTGTGAACGCCGGATACCCAACGCTATCACTTTACCGTTGTTCACTGCGGGATTGGTTCTTCAAGGAATCTTTTGCGGAATGAACGGTCTATTCAATTCTATTTTGGGAGCGATTGTGGGAGGCGGCCTTTTTATGTTGCTCTATTATTTCGATGCAATGGGTGCCGGTGACGTGAAATTGGGAGCCGCAGTCGGCTGTTGGCTGGGCATTCGCTTTGCTGCATTTGCACTGTTTTATACTATACTATTAGGCGGTCTCATGGCCATTGTTCAATTATCCTTTAAAAGAGGCCGGAAAAATTCGATGAAAACGAAATCGATTGATTCAAAAACAAGCGATGAGACGTCGATTTTTGAAGGCAAGTGTGAACCTAATGCAGCGACTCTCCCATATGGAATCGCCATATCGGGAGGCGTTTTTGCTCTTTTCATAAAAATTTTATGGGAAACCAGGCCATGAACAGATTGCGTAAAATTATTCGAGGCACAAAAGGCCAATCCGTGGTCGAATTTGCTCTTGTTGTGCCGATTCTTATGCTCATTATGGTCGCCATCTTTGAATTCGGCCGCATGTGGATGACCATGAACGTCATCACCAGTGCGGCGTACGAGGGAGCACGGGTAGCGGCGATAACGGCGCCTTCAGTTTCCCAAGCGACGGCGGCGGCTCAGAATGTACTCAATGCTGCACGCATTACCGGCGCCGTCATCACCATCAGCGGACCGAATGCCAATGGCGAAGTATCCTGCCAAGTAAGATTGAACTATGTTCCGCTCACACAGGGCATAATACCCGGATTCGGGCCTCGAGTACTTTCGCAAACCGCCACCATGCATTGGGAAAATTAAGGCAGCGGAGATGGTTGCATGCGCTTTTTCCAGCAAAAGATCCTCATCCCTTTAGCATTGGTGCTCAGTTTGTTTACCACCGTGCTGGTTATGCGCTTTATTCAAAAACAACAAGAGGCGGCACAAAAACCAAAGGTTGTGCTTACCTCGGCGGTGGTAGCGACAATGGATTTGGCCCCGGGAACCAAAATCACCCCGCAAAATGTCAAGGTCGCGGAATTTCCGGCCGAACTGGTTCCGATGGGTTCTTTCAGCGACCCGGCCGTTTTGAACGATCGCGTCGTAAAGACCTCCATTTTTACTGGCGAAATTATTTTGGAGGGTAAACTGGCGCCGCTCGGTTCAAGCGGCGGGGTCTCCGGTCTCATTCCTCTCGGCATGCGGGCCATGTCGGTTGCCATCGATCCGGTTTCCGGAGTCAGCGGGTTCATCTTCCCCAACTCGCGGGTCGATGTACTGGTCACAGTCTCCTCATCGATGGAAAAAGAAGCCGCCGCGACCAAAATCATCCTTGAGGATGTTCTGGTATTGGCAATTGATCAGCGGTTCGGACAAAGCGGCGGCGAAGCTCCTGCCGAAGGTCAGCACGCTACTCTCCTGGTGACTCCCGAGCAGGCGGAAAAACTGGCGCTGGCGGAAACGGAAGGTAGAATTCGGCTGGCGCTGCGGAATTCCGCCGATCACGACCAGGCTGCTACCCCAGGGGTCCGTCTCGGTCAGCTGATGCCTGCCGGCTATTTTGCTTCTACCGGCGGCAGCCTCAAAACGTCAGAACCGAGTTCCCCACCGGCAGCCAAACCCCCGGCACCTTCACCTTCATCCTCTGCAAAGCAGTCCCCTTCTAATACATCTGCCAAAGTAGAACCTGTCGTTGCCGGAAAAACAGTGGAGATTCTCTACGCAAATAAGCGGGAACGGATCACCTTCGGTGCGGATTAATAGGACTTTAATCAGCCGGTCATTACTACGGGAGCAGAAGCAGCATGGTTGGTCATCGACATTGCATCGGCATCTTGAGGGTTTTCGCAGCAGCGCTCCTACTCCCTTTATTCAGTTTAGGCGCGCAAGTTCAATCGCAGACCGTCACCGTAACCGTCGGTCAATCATTGATATTGGATTTTCCGACTTCCATTAAACGGATATCGTTGGCCAATCCTGAACTCATCGAGGCAACTGTGGTTTCACCTCGCCAGGTGCTCATAAACGGTAAAGCTTTGGGAAGCACCAGCGTCATTGTTTGGGATGAGGGTGAAATTTATAAAATTTATAAAGTGATGGTTGCTGAGCCCAGCTCGGGCAAGCAAATCATGTTGTATGTGCGGTTTGCCGAAGTAGATCGTAAAGCGCTGCGTGAATTCGGCATCAATATCTGGGCAAAGAACATTAAAACCTCGCAATCAGCCGGCAGTTCGGCAGATGTCGGCATATTTTCCGGCAAAGTCAATACGCCGAATGATCCTTTTATCTTGAATGAAATGGTGGATCTGTTTTTCAAAGTTCCGCAAAACAATATTTCCTCCATCATTCGTGCATTGGAAGAGAGGAACTTGCTCAAAACTTTGGCAAAACCGACCTTAAGTGCCATTGATAACGGTGAGGCCAGCTTTCTTGCCGGCGGTGAAGTGCCCGTGCCGGTTGTTTCAGGTTCTGGAATAATGCAGAGTGTTACCATTACCTATAAAGAATTCGGCATCAAGCTTAAATTTCAGCCTCATATTATCGATTCTTCTTTGATCAAAATCAAAGTTAATGCCGAAGTCAGTTCTTTGGATTATGAAAATGGCGTCATTTTAAGCGGTTTCAGAATTCCGGCACTTACAACCCGTCGCGCAGAAACAACAGTTGAATTAGCGGAGGGCAAGTTTCTTATCATTGGGGGGTTATTGAATCGTGAAACGACGGAAAAAATTTCAGGGTTGCCCTTTATCAGCAAAATACCGGTTCTGGGTACTCTGTTCGGGAGCCGCAGATATCAAAACAAAGAAACGGAATTGCTGATTCTTCTTTCGCCGGAAATTGCCCGACCGGTTGACAGAGAAGGGTTGCCCGCAAAAATTCGCAGCATTAAAAATTAAACGGGAGGGCATCATGTTGGGGAAATTTTGGAAAAGCCAAAACGGCAATACCATGGTTATTGTCGCTGCCTCGGTATTTGCGATCGCAGTTTTTGCGGCGATGGCTATGGATATCGGCTACATCCTGGTAGCCGACAAGCAGCTGCAGAGGGCGGTGGACGCTGCCGCCTTGGCAGGCGCCGCCAAATTAATCTACGGAACAAATGAAGCTCGAGACGAAGCCGTCAACATTGCGGCCAAGAATACCTGCATGGGCCAGCCGGTTCAACTGACAACCGGTCAGGTGACGTTTCCGACTCCAACGCAAATACGTGTCCAAACTGAGCGTAGCTTTAATACATTTTTCCTTCGTGTCGTCAATTTTCCCAGAAAGACTCTGCGCGCTGAAGCGACGGCGCAGATCTTTTACATCAAAGGTACGAGCGGATTGGCTCCGTTTTGTGTACCGAACGGCTTGTGGCGAAACGGCGATCGAGTTGTTCTGAAATCCGGCGGCAGCGGAGAAACAGGAATTTTCCCCTGCTGGCGTTACCCGGTCGACTTTCCACCGATCAACCGCGGCAATCCCGTAACCGGAGCAGCTGCTTTTCGAGACAATCTCATCAACGGCTGTCCCTCATACGTCGAAGTAGGCGATATCCTGCAGATCGAACCCGGAAATATGGACGGACCGACTTCCTCCGCCGTCAATGATATCATCAAACAGGACAAAGATGCTCAGTGGGTAAACGGACGCGTGATCAACTCGATGTTTCCCGGTTACACCAGTCCAAGAATCCTGATCGTGCCGATGTACGATCCGAACAACCCTCCGGAAGGAGGACGAGGCAATGTGCAGGTCAACGCCCTCGGAGCCTTTTTTCTGGAAGGCATGTCGGGCAAAGACGTCATCGGTGTGTTTATGGACATTATTATAAATGGTACGCGCGGAGAAGAATATTCCCTATTACATAAGGTGAGCCTTATCAGGTAATTGGGTACAAAGAGGAGAGGGATGATATTATGTTGGGGATCAGATTCTGCCGGGATGAACGGGGAAACGTTGTTATGTTTACTGCTTTCGCCATGCTGAGTTTTCTACTGTTTGCGGCGATGGCAACGGATATCGGATACATTTTAGTGGCCGACAAGCAACTGCAAGGTGCTGTGGATGCGGCGTCTTTGGCAGGAGCCGCAGCGCTGCTGCAAGGCCAAACGGAGGCGCGGAACGCTGCAATTCGTTATGCTGCTCTGAACACATGCGCCGGCCAGCCGGTGATCATAACTGCCGAAGACGTGAGCTTTCCCACTAACACACGTATACGTGTGCAGGCCAGACGGACTGTGAATACGTTTTTTCTACGTTTGGCCGGTAGGCCGCAAAAGTTGTTGACCGCTGAGGCAACGGCGGAGATGTTTTCCATCAAAGGGGTTACCGGCATGGCGCCGTTCTGCGTGCCGAACGGCTTGTGGCAAAACGGCGATCGTGTGGTGCTAAAGTCCGGTGCCAAGGGAGAGAGCGGCATTTCTCCCTGCTGGCGATATCCGGTCGACTTTCCTCCGGTCAACCGCGGCAATCCCGTAACCGGAGCCTCTGCTTATCTAAACAATCTCATGTACGGTACCTCCTCATATGTTGAAATCGGCGACATCCTCCAAATCGAACCTGGAAACATGGACGGACCTACTGCTGCCGGCGTCAACGAGATCATCAAGAAGGACCCGTTGGCCATCTGGTCGAACGGACGTGTAGTGAATTCGAGTTTCCCAGGCTACTCAAGCCCTAGAATCCTAATCGTGCCGATGTACGATCCTAACAGACCTCCATCAGGCGGCCGCGGCAACGTGCAGGTCAATGCCATCGGCGCCTTTTTCCTTGAAGGCATATCGGGCAAAGGCGACGTGAACGGCGTGTTTATGAACATTTTGATCAACGGTACGCGCAACGACGGCAATAATTACTCTATGCTGCGCAAAATTGTGCGTATCGGTTAAAACCATCTTTTAGGACAGTTGCAGGCACAATGGATTCCGTCAAAATACTTGTTATCGACCGTGACGAGCGTTCACGAACCCAGCTGGTCAATCTGCTCTCCTCTCGCAGCGGGTACGATGTCAAATCGGAGAGCAGCTGGGGTGAGGCGTTGTTCGAGAGCCTTCCGGTTTATGCGCCGGACATTATTATCATCAATCTGGTGCCGGAAGAGGGCGCCGGCTTGAGGCTGGCGGAAAAGATTATGCGGCTGCAGGCGGAGAGGCAGCCGTACATGATCATTACCTCGCCGCAGCTGCGGCCCGAACTGATCCGCAGCGCCATTCGCATCGGCATCAAGGATTTCCTTTCGCAGCCCTACGACGCCGAGGAGATCAATTCGGTCATCCAATCGGCCGTTAAATTTCATGAAGAACTCGAACGCCAGATTAGCGGCAAAGGACGCATTTTCAGCTTTTTCGGCGCTAAAGGCGGGGTAGGCTGTACGACGCTTTCGGTCAATGTCGGCGTGGTGTGCGCTCAGGAATTGCCGGAATCCAAGGTTCTGTTGATCGATCTGAATCTGCAGTCCGGACATGACGCGCTGTTTCTGAACCTGCGCAGCAAATATTCTCTCTTTGATGTAGTTCAAAATATCGAAAAGTTGGACATCGACATTCTGCTCAAAACGTTGCCTCGGCATGCATCCGGACTATACCTCCTCCCCGGCCTTTTCCGCATCGAAGAAGCCGAAATGGTGACGGCTCAACAGGTCGGCAGCCTATTGGAAGTTCTTAATACAAATTTTGAGCTTATTTTAATCGATAATCATCCCTTCTTTAATGATATTTCTCTGAAAGCTTTGGATGCTTCGGACAAGATCCTTTTGATTTCCACGCTCGATTTGCCGACGATCTATAACAGCAAGCGGTGCTTGGAGCTATTTAATAAGTTGAATTATCCGCAGGACAAAATACTAGTCGTTCTCAATCGCTATGAACATTACGCCGGTCTGAATCCAGCAGAGATGGAAAAAGTTCTGCATTGGCCGGTGTTCGGACGGGTAACGGAGCACGATATCGGCGTGGTGACGGCGTGCGTCAATCACGGCGTGCCGATTGTGCTCAAGTCGCCCAATTGCAAGATGAGCGAAGATTTGGTCGATATTGCGCTGCAACTGATTGGAAAGGAAAGGGAGATCAAGGTAAAACCGCAGCAAAAGCCAGGACTTTTTTCAGGTATTTTTAAGCGTCAAGGGTAAAGTACTATGGGACTTTTGGAAAGAATTCGTCAAATAACGCCTACGGCGCCTACGCCTACGCCTTCACCTTCGCCTCCCAAACCTGCACCGCAGCCGCAAACGGCGCCGCCAACTCCCAAACCGCCGACAGTCAGCGCCGTTAGGCCGGTTCCGGAAACCGTGCGGCAACAGCAGGTTCGCGCAGCCGCGCAGTCTATCGATCTAAAGGAAAAAATTCATCTTCGTCTGATAGACCGATTGGATTTAGCCAAACTCGACAACATCCCGCGGGAGCAGCTGCATCAGCAAGTGCGCGAGGTGATCGAGCGATTGTTGGCGGAAGAGCAGGACATTGGACCGGACATCAACACCAATCAATTGATCGAAGAGGTTCTCAACGAAACGTTCGGTCTGGGTCCATTAGAGCCGCTGTTAAAGGATCCTACTATTTCGGATATTTTGGTGAATACTTCGCGGCAGGTTTATGTAGAGCGGTTCGGTAAGCTTGAAAAAGTCACGGTCGGTTTTAAAGATGATGCGCATTTGATGTATATCATCGACCGCATCGTATCCAGCGTTGGTCGTCATATCGACGAAGCCAGCCCGATGGTTGACGCGCGCTTGCCCGACGGCTCGCGCGTCAACGCCATCATTCCGCCGCTCGCCATCGATGGTCCGATGCTCTCGATCCGAAAATTCGGCACCAAAAAGCTGTCTGTTGATGATCTGCTGCGCTTGGAGAGCTTGACGCCGGGCATGGCCCAGATGCTGCAGGCGGCGGTAAAGGTGCGCCTAAACATTCTGATTTCCGGCGGTACGGGTTCCGGTAAAACCACCCTTCTCAATGTTCTGTCCAGCTTTATCCCCAACACCGAGCGCATCATTACCGTCGAAGACGCGGCGGAATTACAGCTGCAGCAGGAACATGTGGTTCGGCTGGAAACTCGGCCGCCGAACTTGGAAAACAAGGGAGCCGTAGAACAGCGCGACCTTATCCGCAACGCGCTGCGTATGCGGCCGGACCGGATCATCGTCGGCGAGGTGCGCGGCGCCGAAGCGCTCGACATGCTGCAGGCCATGAACACGGGACATGACGGTTCGATCGCCACCCTGCACGCCAACTCGCCGCGCGACGCCTTGCGGCGCTTGGAGACCATGATCCTGATGGCAGGCTTGAACTTGACCGATAAGGCGATGCGCGAGCAGATCGCCTCGGCGATTCACATCGTCGTTCAGGCTTCGCGTTTGAGCGACGGAAGCCGCAAGATTGTCAAGATTGCCGAAGTCACCGGCATGGAAGGCGATACCGTTTCCATGCAGGATATTTTCGCATTCGAGAAATTGGGCGTTCGCGAAGACGGCAAAGTCATCGGTGCGTTCCGCACCACCGGCATCCGGCCGCGGTTTGCCGAACAGCTGGAGGCCTCCGGTATTCGCCTCCCGGCCAACATTTTCGAACCCAAGCTGGAGTATTGTTTGCGGGAGTAACCAAGATGACGATTCTGATTGTCATATTTGTATTCTCTACCTCTTTTGTGCTCTTTGCTGCGATTCTGCTCAAGCTTTCACACCGGTTCGGGAGTGGACCGGTCATTAAAAAACGAATGAGCGAATATGAAAAAGCGGTAGTGGAAATCAAGGAAAAAGAAAAGGAACTTTCGCTCATTCGCGATGAAAGCCTGAGCGAAATCCCGTTGCTCAATAAAATTCTCGAACATTTGAATTTGGCAAAGAAACTCAGTCGATTAATCGAACAGGCGGGTTTGAGCATTCGCGTCGGTCAATTGGTGCTGTTAATGTTCGTCAGCGGCGCCGTCGGTTTTATGCTCACGCTGCGCAGCACCAATATTTTATTCAAGGGCGCGGCAACCGGAGCGATGTTTTATGCACCCATGATTTATGTTCTGACAAAGCGTAAAGCCCGTCTGCATGCGTTTATTCGGGGATTCCCCGACGCCATCGATATGATTAACGGGGCACTGCGGGCCGGTCATGCATTTCCGCGCGCCCTGCAGATGGTTGCCGAGGAAGCCACGGACCCGATCAGCGTAGAATTCCGCCGTACAGTCGAAGAATATAACCTCGGCGCCACCTGGCAGCTTGCCTTCAATCATCTTCTCGAACGTATCGACAGTGCGGATTTGCGACTTTTTGTGACGGCGGTTCTTCTGCAGCGGGAGACAGGCGGTAATTTGAATGAGATACTCGAAAACATCGGTACAACGATCCGAGAGCGGTTCAAGTTAATGGGCAAAATGCGAACATTTACGGCGCAAGGCCGGATGTCGGGCTGGATATTAGGCGCTCTGCCCATCGCCTTTATTCTCATCATTTCCATGATGAGTCCGGGGTATTTGTCGCCGATGTTTCATCGGAAAATAGGCCAGTATATGTTGGTCACCGCCGGAATTTTGCAGGGAATCGGGTTTTATATGATTAACAAAATTATCGAAGTGAAATATCAATAAACGGGTCGGGAAGATGGGTGCGATTCTGTTATTGGTTTTCCTTTCTTCTTTTGTGATCTATTATCTCGGTTTGAACTTTTTGGCAACCCACTTTAATCCTGCTCTTTCGCGCATGAAGGCGATCGAAAACGGTAACCTGGTTCGTTCGTCGCAAAGCACGAATGATGTCGATTCACGCAAGTGGCCGCGCCATTTCGACACCAAAGAGCTTTTGGAAGAACTGGGACGCGTCGCCAAAGGCAGTTTGAAAAAGGAATCGCAGCTGAAAGCGGATCTGATTGCGGCAGGCTACCAAGGGGAGTCGGCCTATCTGCGATTAATGGGCATTAAATTAGCGTCATCTGCCGGTGGTTTCCTCCTGATCCTTTTGCTGGGCATGTTCAGCACGCGTCCGTTAAGTTGGATTCTGCTGATGGCTTCCGCCTCCGCCCTCTCTTTGTTTATGATGCCGGATATTTTGCTGCGTTTTAAGGTGGACAAGCGGCAGCGGGAAATAGCCATGGGGCTTCCCGACGCATTGGATCTTTTGGTCATCTGTGTTGAGGCCGGTTTAGGGCTAAATGCGGCGATTCAACGCGTCGGGCAGGATATGGGCATTCGCAACAAGTCCCTTAGCCAAGAATTGCTGCGCGCTGCTCAGGATTTGAGAATAGGCCAAACACGTGAAAAGGCGCTGCGCGGAATGAGCGACCGCAATCGAGTTGAGGACCTGCGCATTCTGGTCGGCGCATTGATCATGGCCGATAAATTGGGTACCAGCATCGCAAGTACTCTACGCGCCCAAGCCGAAGCGTTGCGGAATAGGATTCATCAACGCGCGGAGGAAAACGCCGCCAAAGCCAGCGTTAAAATGCTGCTGCCGCTGGTTATGTTCATCCTGCCGGCCCTGTTTATCGTCCTCATCGGTCCTGCCGTAATCATGATTCTCGACACCTTTGCTAAATAAAGCTGATTCTGCTTATGCCGCTTGCACTTCAGTCGGATAAGAAAGTTCTGCCCTTTATCATCGCTCACGCCGCCAATCCTGTTAGTCGGGCGGTCGGTTTGTTGGGAACCAATGAGCCGTTGCGCAATTTTCTATTGCTCTTTTCGCCTTGCCGCAGCATTCACACCTTCGGAATGAGGTATCCTCTCGACGCGATTGCCGTAGATGCTAATGGGAAAATACTTGAAATTGTCCCAAACATAGCGCCGAAGAAAATGGTATTCTTTCCCCAAGGTACACGGTCCGTTATTGAGGGAGCGGCAGGTTGGACAACGGAAGCCGGACTAAAGCTCGGTTCCCGCGTGCAGATTGAGATCGACAGGCGTCATAAAATTCACCCCGATTCTCTACGCAGCCTGCTCCATTGGCCGCTGAATTTTCTCTTGGCAGTGTTTTGGTTTCGCCTGGTGTTAGCTTTGACATCTGCCTTACGGCAGGACGTCACTTTTCTGAATACGGCTGTTTTAGTTCATAACTCATTGCTGATGTTTTTTTTCCTCATTCGAAGGGAAAGCAGGCAGACTTCACGTAAGGTTTTAGATTGGCTCATTCCATTTGCGGTTCTGTTGGCGGCAATGAGCTTTCGACCATTTCATTCCGCTGTTGTTCCTCTTGCGATTGCGATCGGCGTACAAAGCATCGGCATCATCGGCGTCATCTTTTCTCTCGGGAGCTTAGGACGAAGTTTCGGCATTATTCCGGCCAACCGGTCGATACAGCGTTGCGGCGCTTATCGGATCGTTCGGCATCCGCTTTACAGCGCGGAAATTTTCTTCTATTTTGGCTATGTATTGGGTAATACCAGTCTTTGGAATATTGCTCTTTTATTTTTCATAATGGCAGGGCAATTTTGGAGGGCGATCGCTGAAGAAAAATTGCTTTTGCAGGATCCCGCCTATCGGGACTATGTTTCTGCTGTCAGATACCGGTTCATTCCCAAGGTTCTCTAAAAATTCCCAACATACTTAAAAGATCTATAATTTTTTGATCACTCGGATTGTTTTCAAGTCGAAAAGGATTTCGAGCTTGCTTTTAACAATCCGCTTTTGTAATATAAAACGGTATTCCAAGACTACACTTCGCTCTTTTTGATTCGTCGATTGGGAAACGTTTTTTTTCAGGTTTCATCAAGATTATTCTCTATTCTTTTAAATCTCACTATGGTCATATTGATTTGGTCTATGCAAAACCAGGTAGCTCGATATGCCTAAAGACTCCAAGATCTTTATAGTCGAAGATGAGCCGGTCGTTGCTGAGGACATTAAAAGTCGACTTATCCATCTTGGTTATCAGGTATTAGGTCGAACAACGAGCGGCGAAAAAGCCGTGGAAATAGTCGGCGATCTTGCGCCCGATTTGGTATTGATGGACATTCGCCTCAGCGGCGAGATGAACGGCATCGAGGCGGCAATCAAAATCCGAGAATTGTACCACAGACCGGTTGTTTTTCTCACCGCCTATGCTGATGACTCTACGTTGTTTCGCGCCAAAGAAGCCGAAACTTTCGGTTATATCGTCAAACCCTTCGATGATCAGACACTGCGGACGACCATCGAAATGGCGCTCTATAAACACAAGATGGACGAGGTGGTGAGGCTCAGCGAACTGCAGCTCAGACGTTCACAGGCGATTGCTCATCTCGGGCACTGGACTTGGGATTTAGCTGCGAATCAATTTAGCGGATCAGAAGAATTTTTTCGAATCTTCGGCATCGACGATGGGAAATTTTCAGGAAACCTATACGACCTCCTTGCGGCAACCGTTCATGAAGAGGATAAAGAGACTGTTTTGAATGTGCACCAGGCTTTTATTAAAGAAAACAAGTTTCGGGAGTGTGAGTTCCGTCTGCGACGCGGAAAAGATCAGATCATCCATGTCTGGGCTCATCCCGGAGATCGAATCGAAAACAGCAAAGGCGAGGTTATCTTTGCCTCCGGGATCGTTCAGGATATTACCGAACGTAAGCAAGCCGAGCAAAAGCTTCGTGACGCGTTGGAAGAGATCCGTTTTTTGAAGGAAAAGCTCGAAGCGGAAAATGTTTATCTTCTCAATGAGATTCGTATGGTGGCCGAGCACGGCAATATTGTTGCCGAAAGCAAGGTCATGCAAAACATTTTGGCTCAGGCGAAGCAAGTCGCACAGACCACCTCTACCGTTCTAATTTTAGGCGAGACCGGAACCGGCAAGGAGCTTTTGGCGCGATACATCCACAGCATGAGTCCCCGCAAGGACCGCCCTTTGGTAGTGGTCAATTGCGCTGCGATGCCGGCCTCGCTGATGGAAAGCGAGCTTTTCGGTCGTGAGAAAGGCGCTTACACCGGGGCACTTACGAGGCAGATCGGGCGCTTCGAAGTGGCCGACGGCTCGACAATCTTTCTGGACGAAATCGGTGAAATGCCCATTGAAACTCAGGCCAAGCTGTTGCGCGTGCTGGAAAACGGTACCTTTGAACGGCTGGGCAGCACAAAACAGATCAAGGTGGACGTGCGTGTTATTGCCGCCACCAACCGTGACCTACAGGAAGAGGTGAATAAGGGCAATTTTCGCTCCGATCTCTTTTATCGGTTAAATGTCTTTCCGATCCGTATCCCTCCGTTACGCGAGCATCGTGAGGATATTCCTGCACTGGTCTGGTCGTTTATAAGGGAATTTCAGGAAAAAATGGGGAAAAATATCGAGAGCATCCCCAAGAAGACAATGGATGCTTTGATGAGCTATCCGTGGCCGGGCAATATTCGCGAACTTCGCAATGCCACGGAACGAGCCATGATTCTGTGTCAAGGGCCGGTCCTCCATTTTACTTTCCCCATAGGGGATATGGGCAGCACCGCCGAAAGTCCGGTCGGAATGTCACTCGAAGAAATGCAAAGAAAGCATATCATTGATGTTCTCAACCGTACCGGCTGGCGAATTCGCGGCAAAAACGGTGCTTCTGAAATCCTCAAAGTCAAACCGTCGACGTTGGAATCAAAGATGCGCAAATTGGGTATTCGAAGAGATAATAGCTGAAAAATATCGGACACGATATTTCGTAGTTTGCATTGAATTTCGGGGTTTTTGTACGAAATATTGTCGCGAGAGTCTGTATTTAATTCTACCCTATCTTATTAATTTTTATTTAATAATAAAGGCAGTGCACTTTCTTATCATTTAAGGCATTATTTTTGTCGAATCAAACTCGATTTAAAGCGCTGATAAGGCCGTTTCGAGAGAGCCTCGCAATTCTAATTTTTAAGGAGCGCTGGAAAAATGATCTTTTGCACGATCAAGTTATCCGTTTCACGGGATAATAAAGGCGAAGTGCTCAGGCTGTTGCGTCCTTTAGTCGATCCGACGCAAAGTTTTTCAGGATGTACAGACTGCCATTTGGCCGTCGATGCAAAGGACGAACACTTGGTCTACTTTACTATGAGCTGGTCTAACCGCCAGGATCTCGAGCGCTATATTTGTTCCGATTACTTTCTTGCCGTGCTTACGGCTATGGATCTGTGCAACAAACCCCCGCAGGTTTGCTTTCAAAATGTCAGCGGCATTCAAGGAATGGAATATATTCGCAAAGTAAGACGAATCATCCCGATCA
The DNA here is from genome assembly GCA_034505495.1 of candidate division KSB1 bacterium. Taxonomy (NCBI): domain Bacteria; kingdom Pseudomonadati; species Candidatus Zhuqueibacterota bacterium. Next base: position 28,872 of record JAPDQV010000032.1, read on the forward strand.
TGAACCGCAAATTTACCGTCCGTTCGTTAACAACGGCGCTCAGCACATGAGCAACAATATCCGCAAGGATGTTGATCAGCAAATTTAATATTCCAGAAGTTCAAAACTTTTTCAAAATCAAACAATCTGCCCGTCCATTACTAAATGCGGTTGTGGCGGCTGCTCTTTTTTCTTTAATAGGGGGAACGCAACCCGGCGAACTGAAAATAAAACGTTTTTTTAATGGCCGCATAGGAACTTCGAACTGGTCACAAGATGGAGAAGGCGGAAAGATGTCGTTACAGTCCTCTATCCTGATTATCAACCTAATAGAAAATAATTGACTTTTGCGAGATTTATTTAGAAATTTAATAAATAAGAGAAAGATATTTTTCGGCACGGCTGATCAATTTGCATAAGGTTCTGCAGGGTTTATCTAACCAATAATCCAGAGGAAGTATAATGATGACGGGAATGGATCTCAGGCCGGTAGAGATTTTACTGGTTGAAGACAATCCGGGAGATATTCGGTTGGCGCAGGAGGGTCTGCGCGAAGCCAAAGTGCTCAATAATCTTCATGTAGTAAAGGACGGCGAGGAAGCCCTGGCCTTTTTATATCGACAAGGTCAATATCAGAATGCCCCTAGGCCGAATATTATTCTACTTGATTTGAACCTGCCGCGCCGAAACGGCCGTGAAGTTCTGGCAGAAATCAAAAAAGATGAATCTTTGAGACAGATTCCGGTCGTGATTTTGACCTCGTCGAAATCTGAGGAGGATATCGCCAAGTCCTATGATCTGCACGCCAACAGCTATGTCTGTAAGCCGGTTGATTTGGACAAGTTTTTTCAAATTTTAAAAGCATTCGAGGCGTTTTGGCTGACGGTGGTCGAGCTGCCCAGCGGAGATGCATAAAATGAAGTTATTGTTCCTGGAGGATAATCCGGGCGACGTACGGCTGATTCTGTTGATGCTTAATGAAGCACCTTCCAAACGCTTCGAAATTCACCATGTAAAAAGATTATCAGAAGCCCTGCCTCGCCTGCAGGAAGAATCGTTCGATGCCATTCTTTCCGATTTGGGTTTGCCTGACAGCCAAGGGCTCGATACGCTGATTTCTTTACGCGAACAGGCTCCTTTTCTTCCGATCGTGGTATTGACCGGCAATGATGATGAAGCGATGGGGGTCGCCGCCGTGCAGGCAGGAGCTCAAGACTATTTGGTCAAAGGCAACATCACCACCGATCTTCTGGTCAAATCGCTCAACTTTGCCGTCGAGCGCAAACGCGGCGAACAGACAATTTTAGAGGAGCGCAATCGCGCCGCCTTTTTTAAAGATCTTCTCGTTCACGACATCAACAACATTAATCACGGCTTACTCTTTCATCTTAAACGCCTCCTGAAAGATGATACGCTGGGAGAAAAACAAAAGGAAGGCGTAAGCACCTGTCTTTCCCTCGTCGAAAAAATTGCACAATTGATTACCAACGTTCATCTGCTTTCGGAAATCGACAAGGGCGATTTAAATCTGGAGGCCGTAGACTTTAAGTCAGTGCTGAATGCCTGCGTTGAAAAGGTCAAGCAGATGTTCATCCAAAGTAAAGAGGTGGAGGTTCATCAACATTTACCGGAGGATCCTCTTTTCATTCGCGGTAATTACCTGCTCGACACCGTCGTTACCAATATTTTGATCAACGCGGTCAAATACAATCGTCAGCCGATAGCAACGATATGGGTGGAGGCGAAGGCAACAGAGGACGGCCGATATTACAAAGTCGAATTTAAAGACAACGGCATCGGTATACCGGACAGTGCCAAATCTGCAATGTTCCGCAAGAGCGAGCGGTTCAACGGGGATACAAGCAGCGGCCTGGGCATCGGATTGACCTTGGTGAAAAAAGTGGTCGAAGGTTACGGCGGCAAAATATGGCTCGAGGATCGGGTGAAAGGCGACTTTACTCAGGGCAGCAATTTTGTTCTGCTCTTGCCGAGAGCATGATATAACTATAAATTAATTATATGCTCAATAAATCACCAATTGTCGTTTACATCAGCATATAAATGGGAGGAGGAGTCATGGCGGAAAAAACTGCACTGGTTGTAGATGATTCGGAAATCAATCGTAATATTCTCAGTCTTTATTTGGAGCTATACGGTTATAAAGCCGTCTGTGAAGACGACGGTCTGAAAGGTTTTGAAACGTTCAAGAGCATCCATCCCCAACTCACCTTTTTGGATGTCGTAATGCCGGGTATTTCCGGAATCGAGCTTTTGAAAAAAATCAAGGAATATGACCCGCGAGCCAAGGTCATCATGGTGACCTCGCATATTTCGCAAAATACGCTCAAACAGATCAAAGATGCACAGGCAGACTGGGTCTTACAAAAGCCGTTTGATGAGGCGAAACTGGAAGAGATCATTCAGCGCATTGAATCTGCGTGATTGCGCAGCAATTCCGGCTGGTTTCCAAAGAAAGGAAACGCTATGTTTTGTACAAATTGCGGAGCGCCGCAACCAGAGCTAGTTCCCCCTTTTTGCGGAGTTTGCGGAGGGCCTTGGGGTTGGTTGTGTACGTGCGGCAACATCAATTCTCCGGAAGGAAAGTTTTGTGCGGCTTGCGGTGTCGGTCGTTCTATTCCCCAATCTGCTAAACATGAAGCGGCTGCGGATGAATCGCTTCGCTATTCCATGAGCAGTGTTGCGCCCGAGAGTGTTCAGAAAAAGCCGAGCACTACTCTTTCGATCGAACAATTGAGTCCGGAAGAAATCGATCAACTCCTTGCCGAAAGTCGGACGCTTGCAATTGCCCAAAAGCAAACCATTACGCAGGCTGATATCGACAAACTTTTCGAAAACAAATAGCTTAAAGATCGATGTACCGGCAGGAAGACATACGCTATTTTCAAGCGCTCATCAACAGCGGACACCTCAAAGAGGTTGACTTTGTTTTTCTCGATCAGCATTCTACCGATTTTCGCCAGGAATACGGTTTGACCAAAGCGCTGCTCACTCAGGCCGGCATCGACGAAATGGTGTTGGCGCAGACCTTGGCCAAAGAATTTCATCTGCCGTTGATGGAATCTATCGAGGGCGAGACATGGATCGACGTTGAGGGTCTGGATCGGCAGGAGCTGCTAAAGTATCGAGTGATCCCTTTTTTCGTGCAGCGCAAAGAGCTCTCGGTCGCATTCGTCGATCCTCCCTATCAAACAGTGATCAGTTTTTTGGAAACGGCCACTGGGAAAAAGATCCTGCCCGTCATCGTTCCGCTTTCGGTTTTTGAGGAGCTGCTGCGCGGCTCGCAAAGTGCTCAAAAAGATCTGCCCAATTTGCAAAAGTTGCAGACAATTCTGGAAAAGTCGCAAAGAGATCTTTATACAGAGCAGCCGGTTTCGCCGATCATGCCCAATTTGCTCGTCGAAGGTGCGTTGGAAGCAGCTCTCGAGACCACAGCGGAACGATTTCAATTCATCACACAGCCGGATCAACCGACCGATCTTAGGCTATGTTTGGCCGGAGCTTGGCAAAGTGTCGGCAGACTGCCGCGCGCTTCAGCTCCTCCCCTCTCCTCCTATCTGAGGCAATTGGGCGGACTCTTGTCTTCAGCCGCCAAAGGATCATCCGTCGTCACGTTACGAGCTTTCGACAAGCTGGTCAAAGTACATCTTGCAGCCGAACTGCAGGATGGGACTGAAATTTTCACATTAACACCGTTCAAAAAGGAACTCAAACCGCGCAATTTAGATGAACTGGGATTTTCTTCTTACGCTCTAGTCTATGCAACTCAGCTTTTTTCGCCGCCTAAAGGTTTGGTGCTGATAGCCGGTCCCCCGAAAAGCGGCAGGACGACGACTTATTATTCGGTTCTGAATCATTTGAAAAATGTAAAGCGCTCGATAGCCTCTGTTGAAAACCCGATTGAGATGGAGCTGGAAGGTATCAGTCAAATCTCAATGGATGTCGATCACGGGTTGACCTTTACTGAGGGGGTGAGAGCGTTGTTTCAAAATCCGGTACACATTTTGGGTGCCGGCGAAGTAGCCGGAACTGAACAGGCGGTGCTGCTGACCAAAGCCTCAAACGCCGGTATTGCCTGTATCGGGGTTATGACCGCTGCCGATGCTCCCGACGCCCTAGAGAGGCTGTTATCTATGGGTGTTGCACGGGAAGAGGCGGCAAAAGCGCTCCGCGGTATTATCGGCAGGCGCTTTGTGCGCAAACTTTGTCCGGCCTGTTCGGCCGACTATCGACCCGATCACAGTGAGCTAATCGCAATCGGCCTGTCAAATCTGCCGAAAGAGGTTTTTCTCAAGCGCGCCGTCGGTTGTAAAGCCTGTCTAAATTCCGGATATATAGGCGTGGTACCTCTTTTTGAAGTACTTCATTTTACCGAGCAGGAAAAGGAAATGGTAAAGAACGGGGCTTCGGCCGAAGAGATTTGCCGCTCGGCGCGAAAAAGCGGTTATCGGCCGTTGCGGATTGACGGCATTCTGAAAGTATTGGCCGGCTTGACAAGTCCCGCAGAAATCCAACGAATTCTCTATCCAGAAACCGAGAAACAAGGATAAAGCCTATGAAGCAAGAGAAAAAAGCTCCTGCAATTCCCTCTCAACCTGGGAATTTGCCCGATACGCTCACCGGTCAGATCGTCCTTGATTCCGTCCAAACGCCTACGCTCATTCTTGCTGCCGACATGACGATTACGACGGCAGGGCGTTCGTTCTATGAGGCGTTTCACCTGCAGCCTGCGGACGTCGTAGGGAAATCGATCTTTGAAATCCGCAATCGTCGTTGGGACATTCCGGCGCTTAAGACGCTCCTAAGCGACATCATTGAAGAGCGCAAAGAAAGCGGCAGCCTGCAGGTGGAAAAAAAGCTCGGTGACCCGAAAAAAGGCAGCATTCGCTTCCGCGTCCGCCTGATGCGGGCAACGGACGGCGCCAAATTCATTTTTCTGAAAATATACGATACCGATCGCATGCGGCCGGAAGATCACGTCATCCGCGAAATGCACCTGCTTACGGCGCTTCTCGATTCGGTTCCTGATCACATTTACTTTAAGGACAAACAAAGCCGCTTTATCAAAATTAACAAGTCTATGGCCGAGTGGGTCAACCTCAAAGACCCCGAAGAGGCGATCGGCAAAACCGACTTTGATTTTTTTACCGAAGAACATGCGCGCCCGGCTTTTGAGGACGAACAGCGCATCATAGCAACCGGTGAGCCGATTCTCAACATCATAGAAAAGGAAACTTGGCCCGACGGACACGAGACGTGGGTCTCCACCTCAAAAATGCCGCTGCGTGACCAAAGCGGAGAGATTATCGGCACGTTCGGCATCTCGCGTGACATTACGCAGCAAAAGCTTGCCGAGCTCGCTCTGCAACAGAGCGAAGAACGCTATCGCATGCTCGTTGAGAATCAGGGGGAAGGCGTTGCGTTTGTCGATCCGGATGAGAAATGGACCTTTGCCAATCCGGCCTGCGGCCGAATTTTCGGCGTGCCTGCAGAACAGCTCATCGGACGCTCCTTGAGGGATTTTACCAGAGAAGATGAATTTGCCCGCATTTTGGCGGAGACGGAACACCGCAAAAAGGGAGAAAGCAGCACTTACGAATTGGAAATTTTGCGGCCGGACGGCGAGACCCGCTGGATTATGGTTACAGCTACGCCGCGCTTTGACGATAACGGCAACTTTGTCGGCTCATTCGGCGTTTTTCGCGACATCACTGAAATGAAAAAAGCGGAAGATGCCATTCGCAGAAACGAGGAGCGGTACCGCAAGTTCCTGGATGCCGTGGATGATTTGGTCTTTATAAAGGACGAAGAGTTCCGCTATCAATTGGTTAATAGAGCACTTTCCGAGCTGCTCGGTAAAAAGCCGGAGGATATCATCGGCAAAACGGATGATGACCTGCTGCCGTTTCGTGAAGCCAAACAGGCGTTGCGAAGCGACAAGCACGCTTTGGCGGCCGGAAATATTGTTGTCAGCATCGAAAAGATCGGCGACCGTACCTATGAAGTCCGCAAGTTCCCTATCCCGCTCGAAGACGGCCGTATTGGAATCGGCGGCATTCTGCACGACATAACGCAGAGACTCAAGTCCGAAGAAACCATCCGCAACGAGCGCAACATGTTGCGTACTTTGATCAATATGCTGCCGGATACCATTTATGCCAAAGACCTTGAGGGACGCAAGATCTTGGCGAACTTGATGGATATGAAGTACGTAGGCGTCGAAAGCGAAGCCGATCTGATCGGCAAAACCGACTTTGATTTTTATCCGATTGAAATCGCGCAAAAGTTTTTTGAAGATGACAAGAACGTTTTGATGAGCGGCGAGCCTTTACTGAACCGTGAAGAGATCGTCCGCTTTGTAGACGGCAAGCCGCGCTGGCTGTTGACCTCGAAAGTGCCTTTCCGAGATGCGGACGGCAACGTGATCGGCCTTGTCGGCGTAGGTCGCGATATTACGGCGCTCAAAGAGGCGGAACAGGCGTTGGAGATAGAACGCAAAAAGTTGGCCGAATCGAACGAAAGACTCAAAGAATTTGCTTATGTCGTATCGCATGATCTTCAGGAACCGCTGCGCATGGTCATCAGCTATATGGGTTTGATTTCATCGCGCTATCGCGATAAATTGGACGAGACGGCGATCGAATTCATCAACTATGCCGTCGACGGCGCCCAAAGAATGCGGCAGTTGATTAATGCGCTACTCGACCTCTCACGTCTGGATACGCGGCCGCAAAACAACGTACCGCTGGAGGCGGAGCATGTACTGAATCTCAGCCTGCAGAACCTTCAGGTGGCCATTGAAGAATCCGGCGCCGAGATTACTCATGATTCTCTCCCCCGCGTGCTCGGCGATGAGACGCGGCTGGTTCAGCTGTTTCAAAATCTTATCAGCAATGCCCTTCGTTATCGGAGCGAGGCTCCGCCCAAGATTCACATCGGCGCCGAAGTCAAAGACGATATGGTCGAATTTTACGTCCAGGACAACGGCATCGGCATTGATCCGCAATACCATGAGCGTATTTTCCAGCTCTTTCAACGGCTGCATTCGCGGGATGAGTATGAGGGAACGGGCATCGGCCTGACCATGTGCCGGCGGATTGTCGAACAGCACGGAGGCAGAATTTGGGTCAAGTCTGAGTTGGGCAAGGGCGCGCGTTTTTATTTTACTTTGCCGATCGCTCCCCGAGGGGGTCAAGAAGGCGCAAGTAATTAAGCAAGGTTTTTTATCTTGTGGGTCAGGCAAATATTGGAGAGAACAAAAATCAACCGCGGGCGTTTAAAAAGGCCGCATCTCAGGCCTCGAGAAAGATATATGAATACTTTATTTTAAGCAAAACTTGCGGACATTCATGGCGGTTTCGGGTTGGAAAAATAACGGTCAGTTCGAGTTAACGGCGCTGATTGTCGAAGACAGTTCAGGCGATTATGAGCTGATCAAAAACATCCTGACGTCGGAGGGTTTTAATCTCGAATGCAAAAGGACCGACAATCAACGAGAATTTGTCGATCTTTTGAAGAACGGCTCTTTTGATATCATCCTTTCCGATTACAAGCTGCCGGGCTTTGATGCATTTGTTGCTCTTCGGCTGGCGCAGCAATTCAACCCTGATATTCCCTTTATTTGCGTTTCCGGTAATATAGGTGAGGAAACCGCAGCCGAGCTGCTTAAGCAGGGGGCTGTCGATTACGTTTTGAAGGATAATCTCTTTCGTCTGCCCTATGCAGTAATGCGGGCGATCAATGAGGCCCATGAGAAGCGAAGCAGACTGGCAGCCGAAGCCGCGCTGCGAGAAAGCGAAGAAAAGTTTCGCACCGTCGTTGAAGCGCTTGCATGCGCCGTTTTTATTTATCAGGATGAAGAATTCAAGTGGGTCAATCGCTATGCTCAGCAGCTGACGGGCTATTCCTCGCAGGAGCTGTTGAAAATGAAATTTTGGGAGTTTGCTCACCCTGATTTTCGCGATGTGGTGCGCGAGCGCGGGTTATTGCGGCAAAAAGGTGACGCAACCATCCCGAATCGATACGAGTTCCTAATCATCACCAAAGACGGGCAAGTGCGCTGGGTCGATTTTTCCGCCGGCATGATTCATCTAAACGGTCGGCCGGCCGGGCTCGGGACGGCATTCGACATTACAGATCGAAAAAACGCGGAAGCTGCCCTGCAGAAATCTTTGGAAGAAAAGACGTTTCTGCTTAAAGAGGTTCACCATCGCGTTAAGAACAGCCTCCAGATCGTCAATAGCGTATTGAATCTTCAAGCATATCGGCTGCAAAATCCCGAGGCACTGGCTGTGCTGCGTGAAACCAGCAACCGAATTTTGGCCATGGCGTTGCTGCACGAGACGCTCTATCGTGCCAATGTGCTCTCGCGCGTGCAGTTTGCTTCATACGTTGAAGGCGTCTGCAACAGCATCATGCACTCGTTCGGCATCAACGCTACCCGCGTTACCCTGGAAAATCGGGTTGAGAATGTGATGATGGATATCGATCAAGCCGTCTCCTGCGGCTTGATCATCAATGAGTTGGTATCCAACGCGCTGAAACATGCTTTCCCGACCGGACAGGGCAGAATTTTGATCGAGGCCAAACAGCCGGAACCCGAAATGTTGGAGCTGATCGTTTCCGACGACGGCATAGGGATGCCGGAAAGCACTGAAGAGCGTAAAGAGACTCTGGGGCTGCATTTGGTAGAGCTTTTGGCCGAAAAGCTGGGGAGTACCGTCGAAATCAAGAGACACCCAGGCACAACTTTTCGTTTTGTTTTCAAACTAAAGCCGTTACGTCAAAATACTCTTGAGTAAGTCCATGAAAGGTTATCCGAAAATTCTCATTGTCGAAGATGAACCGATCGTCGCAGAAGATCTGATGATTAATCTGCGCATGATGGGGTATGATTCGCTGCAAAAAGCTGCAACCGCAGAAGAAGCCCTCAAGATCATAGCTGTGCAGCCGCCGAATGTTGTGTTGATGGACATACGCTTGGGCGGCGAACTCGACGGAATCGATGCGGCCATCGAAATTCACGAGCGATGGCACCTGCCTGTTATCTTTATCACCGCTTATGCGGATGACCATTCTTTGGAGCGTGCCAAAGCATCCGACAGCTTCGGCTATATTCTCAAGCCGTTCGACGCCATGACCGTCAAAACGACGATCGAGATGGCTTTGTATAAGCACCGCATGGCCGAAGCGTTACGAGCCAGCGAAAAGCGTTACCGCTCCATTTTTGAATATAGCCCGATCGGCATTTTTCAGGCGGATAAAAAATACAACATCATTACGGCCAATCCTTCGCTGGTCAAGCTTTTCGGCTGCAAATCCGAGGAGGAGTGCCGCAGTTATTTAAAAAGATTCGAGGGGATGTGGCACTTGGATGAGGATCGCGAGGAGTTCCTCAAAGCGTTGGCGGAAACCGGTTCCGCAGAAGGTGAATACCGAATGCACACCAAAGACGGCCGTAACATTTGGGTGCTGATCAGCGCACGCTACAATGCCGAAGAAAACGCAGTCGAAGGCTTTATGCGGGATGTGACCAAACGCAAGGAGGCTGAAGAGCAGCTGCAGCGTGAGCGCCAGGAGCTGGCCAAATCCAATGCCGAGCTCAAACAGTTTGCCTATGCGGCTTCACATGATCTCCAGGAGCCCCTGCGGATGGTGGTCAGTTACGTTCAGATGCTCAAACACAAGTATTATCACAAGCTGGACGCGGATGCCGATCAGTACATTGATTTTGCCGTCGAAGGTGCCAAGCGCATGAAGCAGCTGATCGCCGATCTATCGGCTTATTCGCACATCAGCATGAGCCGCCGGCCTTTCCGCTCCGTGCCGGCGAGAGAGATGGTGGACCGGGCGATGGAAGCGTTACGATTGCGCATCAAAGAAGCCGGCGCCAAAATCACCTGCGGCAAGCTTCCGACCGTTTACGGCGATGCCGAACAACTCGAAACGTTGTTTCGGCACCTTATTGATAATGCGCTTAAATTTCGCAGAGACGAACCGCCCCGTATTCGAATCTCGGCTAAACAATCCAAAGAGGGCTGGCTTTTTTCCATACACGACAATGGTATCGGCATAGAAGAGCAGCACAGCGACCGCATTTTCGAGCTTTTTCAACGGCTCAATGACCGCAATCAGTACAGCGGCAGCGGCGTCGGTCTGACCATCTGCAAAAAGATCGTTGAACATCATCAGGGACGCATCTGGTTTACTTCGGAAATCGGCAAAGGAACCACCTTCTTTTTTACTTTGCCGTTTGAAAAGACGGGGGTATCGCCGAAACATAAAATGGCCGAATAGGGAACGCATAACGCTCCTTCCTTTTTATCACATCCTCTCCCCCCGCCCTTTTCTTTCATGTCAAAGAATTACTTGCCTTTTTGTAAGAATCCTGCCATATTTGCTTTAGACTCATTTTAAACCTAATTCAGCACCAAAATGCGTCAGATGGGGGAAAGGATGCAATACGCTGCGTTTTATTGGCTGGTGTAAGGCTATGGAATGGAAATTCTTTAAAAGCACACAGGAAAGGCTGGTACTTTTCATGTCTTTGCTTATCCTGGTGCTTATCACCGGTTTATATCTCTTTAAAGTTTCGGAAGAGCGAAAATTTGCCGTACTAGTCGAACAATTGGCGGTTGAAAAAACCAATTTGACTAAAAACTTCCTGGAATTGCAGAGCGCGCCTTTGCGGGGTCTGGTTGACGATTATACCTATTGGGATGAAATGGTGCGCTTTATTCGCACCGGCGATCGCAAGTGGGCAAATGAAAACATTACTGCGACGCTCAATAACTTTCGCGCGGATTTTGCTTGGGTATTTTCAAAAAAACTTGACCTTGTTTACGCGGAGAATCATCTTCAGCCCGATTCCTTTTTTTTGCCGCTTCTTTTCAATACAAGTCTACACCGCATAGTGGAAAAAGGTCCGTTTTTTCATTTTTTTATGGATTCTCCCTACGGTCTTGTCGAAATTCACGGTGCTTCCGTTCATCCGAGTTCAGACCCTAAACATCAAACACCTCCTCATGGATATTTTTTTATTGGTAAGCAATGGGGAACCGAATTTCTGCAATCTTTTTCTGAAAGGATAGGCGGCAATGCTGCCATCCATCCTCCCGAATGGCAACAGCCGTCACCTAAAAATTCAGTTCAAAATTATATTATTACCACAACTATCCCTCTCCTTGGCTGGGACGGTTCAAGAGCAGCCGTGCTTAACGTGAACTTTCCAATTGCCGTAGCTCAGTCTCTGCGCCGTCAGGCAGATATTCAATATTCCCTTATCATTCTATTTTCAGTCGTAATTATCGAAGCAGTCTCCTTTTTTATTTACCTGCTCATTTTTCGACCGTTGCGCATGATTTCACAAAGTTTAGAGGAAAAAGACCTAAAACCGATTGCAAAGCTTTTAACCAAACAGAACGAATTCGCCCGATTGGCGCAGCTCGTTGCAGAGTTTTTCAGCCAACAAGAGAAACTCATTAAAGAGATTAATGAGCATAAAACCGCCGTTCAGGCGCTTGCCGAGAGCGAAAAAAAGTACCGCAACCTAGTCGAAAGTCTGCTTGATGGGGTCTACAAGAGCACACCGGACGGCAGATTTATCGACGTCAACCAGGCGATGGTAAAAATGCTGGGTTATGAAAGCAAAGAGGAGCTGATGGCAGTAGACATTCAATCCCAGCTTTATTTTCAACCTCAAGATCGTCTAAGCGCCGTTCTGCAGGAAAAACTGGAAGAGATGGCTGTTTTTCGGCTGCGTAAAAAGGACGGCACTGAAATTTGGGTCGAAGATCACGGCAGACTGGTGACCGATGAAAACGGCAATGTCTTATACCATGAAGGAATCCTTCGTGATGTGACCGATCGCATTCATGCCGAAGAGTCGCTGCGGCAGAGCCGAGAATGGATGCGGATCCTAATCGAAGGTTCACCGGAATTCTTTTTCTATACCCAGGATGCAGAGGGTAAAGTCACTTATACCTCTCCTTCGGTCGAAAAAATAACCGGCTACACTGTTGAGGAGTGGCAGGGACAAACACATTGGTTTACAACGGAATCGGACATCAATCGAATTGCCCGTGAGAGGACGCAGGCGCATCTGCGCGGAGAGGACAGCCATGAACCTATGTACGTTGAAATCATGCACGCCCAAGGGAGACCGATTATCCTTGAGCTTGCCGAACATCCCGTTATTCGCAACGGAAAGGTCATCGGCATACAGGGATTGGCGCGCGACATTACGCAAAGAGTCCGCGCCGAAAAGGAGCAGCAGGAACACCTGAAAAGACTGCAGAAACAACAGGAAGCTATCGTAAAAATATCCACTCGTCAGGCCGGCTCCGATGAAACATTGCTGGATTCTCTGCAATTCATAACAGAAATTGCGGCGGAGGGTATTCAAGTCGAGCGATGCAGCATCTGGACCTTTGACGAAAAACATGAAAACTTGATCTGCCAGGATTTGTACCTTTTGTCCGAAAACAAACATGAGCATGGATTACAACTTTCGTCCGATAATTATCCAGCGTATTTCGAAGCGGTTCGCAGAAATCGGACCGTCCCGATTTCCGATGCGCGCACCGATCCACGATCAGCTGCATTTCTCGATAACTATCTCATCCCTCACAATATTTATTCCATGCTCGACGCCGGCATCCGCATTTCCGGCAAACTGGTCGGGGTAATCTGTTTCGAACATGTCGGTGAAACCCGTTTTTGGCATGAAGATGAGATCAGTTTTGCGGCCCAAATCAGTGATCAAATCACGCAGGCCATTCTAGACGACGAAAGGCGCAAGGTGGAAAGAGCGCTGCGCAATTCGATCGATGAAATCACCATTCTGCTCAAAGAAGTCCATCACCGTGTAAAAAATAATCTCCAGATCATGTCCAGCCTGCTCAATCTGCAGGCGGCACGAACCACGAATCAAGAAGTTTTGGCTGCTCTGCGCGACGCCGGCAGCCGAATTCGCTCAATGGCTTTGCTGCATGAGACCTTGTATCGCACTGGAAACATGGCTCAAGTCAACTTTGCTGAATATGTGGAAATTATTTGCGGTGTGCTCGTACGGACTTTTGGATCTTCAATTTCTCACATTTCCATCGAGCGCAAAATTCCGCGCATTACCTTGAACATTGACGACGCCGTATCGTGCGGCTTGATCATCAATGAGTTGGTATCGAACGCAATCAAGCATGCTTTCCCCAATAGAAAACACGGAAAAATTTTGGTCGAATTTAAGAAAATTAGAGGCACGGCCGAACTGATCGTAGCCGACGACGGCATCGGATTGCCCCCTTCCTTTGCTCTGAACGATCAGGAGTCTCTTGGACTGCGCCTGGTGCAGATGATGGCTGAAAAATTGGACGGCAAGCTCGAATTTTTGACACAAGGAGGGACGACCGTAAGGATCGTCTTTAAAGCGGATCTATTTGCTGCCTGACCTGCCCCCTTTCAGCCTTAGTAACAACATTGCCGCATACCCCATACCGCTTTAGCTGCGATTATTCAATCAAGCCTCAAGACGTCTCGTTCATTTTCTCATTAATCAACTCTATTCCCCATTATAATCTATCTTGTACCCCAAAACCCACGAAATATCGTGTCTTCTTTGATATTTCAGAGAACTATAATTTCGGCGTTAAAATTCGGACTGAATTTGCCATGTTATTAGTTAATGTTATTTTTTGATTTATAATTTTTTCATTTTCACAATAAAGCCGGCACACTAATTGGTAAATTGTTATTGTCCAAAAGGTATATCTTTAGAGTAAGGTTAAGGAGCAAAATAATCATGAATAAATTTAGAGGATTGCTGCTGAGCTTAATGGTTTTGGCGCTGCAGTCTATCCTTTCGGCGTCGATGGTTCAGCTTGGAGATAGGGAACTATTCCAACAAGCTGAAAGCGTTGTCGTCGCTCGCGTGGAAAAGGTAGTTTCGTATTGGGATACGGAACATAGAAATATCTACAGTGATGTAACGGTATTTGTAGAGTATCAGTTAAAAGGTGCGTCGTTACAACGGTATCGGACTTTTCGCGTTCCCGGCGGCAGAGTCGGCGACATCATTCAGGAAGTCAGCGAAATGCCTTCTTTTAACCCTGGAGAGAGGGTATTGTTGTTTTTGGGAGACAAGGTCCAGCCGATCATCGGCGGGCTGCAGGGCAAGGTGCAGCTGGTCGGCAATCGGATCGTCGGCCGTGAAATGACGGTGGAAGAATTTTCCGCCAAGATGGCCGAGATTCAACCGATCAGGCAGGGTGTTCCGCTTCCCTCCGGTCAGACGTCTTTGCTGACGCCGTTTGAATTTGAACAATGCACTATGCCTAAGAATAAAATGCGGGATTCGATGCAGAACATCGGTTCCAACCGCACTACTTCGACCTCTACAATTTTTTCCGACGGCTTTGAAGCCGGTTTTCCTACGGGCCAATGGACGCGTTCAAGCGGCAGCAACGGATATACGTGGGGAGCGGAAAGCTATAATCCTTATGCAGGGAACTATGCCGTCTGGTGCGCCGGGGCCAGTCTAAACGGACAGCCCGATTTAAACCCCGCAACAAACAATTATGCCAACAGCATGAACGCATGGATGCGTTGGGGGCCTTTCGATCTCAGCGATGCGGTTTCAGCACAGATGACTTTTTACCTTTGGCTGGAGTCAGAGAGCGGCTACGACTATTTCAAATGGGGGTCTTCGATCGATGGTAATGCTTTTGCAATGACCAAAACTTCAGGCCAAACCAGCGGATGGATGCAGCTTACGCTCGATTTGTCCGGTCGGGTCGGGCAAAGCCAAGTATGGATTGCATTTAATTTCACAAGCAGCGTCAGCAATACTTTTAAAGGAGCGTTCGTTGACGAGATCGTCATCAGCAAAACGCTTCCCAATGCCTCTTCGCCGGTTATTTACAACATCACACCAGGCAAGACCTCTGCCGGAACCAACACCCAAGTGACCATCACCGGTAATAATTTCGGCAATGTACAGGGAAACGGTTATGTAGAGTTTTTTTACCGCGCTGATCAGCCGAAGATTAAAGCACCGATCATCAGTTGGAGCAACACGACGATTGTTTGCACAGTGCCGATTGAAACCGTCAATGGTTACCCGGCATCAGCCTCCAGTGGTCCGGTAACCGTCACGACCAATGGGGGGCAGACCAGCCTGGGCTATGATTTTATCGTATCCTTTGGGTACGGCCAACGTAAGTGGAATACCAACAACGTGCCCTTTTTTATCAACGAAAACCTCGCCGGCGTAGACGGGGAAGGAGCGGCAATTCGAAATGCCGCCGATACTTGGACCTATGATGGAACAGCTAATTTCAGCTTGACATTTGCCGGCTATTGCGGTGCAACCTCCGCCTCCTATAACGGCAAAAACGAGATCACATGGGCAGCTTTGGGAACCAACGGCATCATTGCCCAAGCCTCGTGCTGGTTCAACACAAACGGCATCATTTTGGAAAGCGATATCGTTTTCAACAGTTCCTGCCCCTGGGGTATTGGAACAGGCAATTATTACGACATCGAGACGATTGCTCTGCACGAGTTCGGACATTGGCTCCATCTACGCGATATTTACGGCGATTTGGGCGATTCCGTAAATGACCGCGCCAAGGTTATGTACGGCTTTGGCTTTGTTAATTCGACCAAACGCAGCCTGCATCCCGATGATCGCGACGGCATTCAATACATCTATCAGCAGGCACCGGTTTTCGACGACTCTTGGGATACTCACGAATTGGATATTTCGGCCGTTCAGGCGCAGATCAAGGCTGCCCAGGGATATACACAGGGAACCGCGGCTGTATATAACGAAGTCTCGCCGTTAGTCACCAATCAGCGCAGTTTGCGGCGATGGTGGGCGATGCATGCTCTCGACCATGCCATGATTCGTTTGTACTTTACTGCTTCTATGTTGGTGGAAGCAAATTTCAGCGGCAATCCGACTATTTATCACTATAACGGACAAGCGTGGGTGCCAATTGCGACCAGCCCGGCGCAGGTGGAAGGAAATCTGCTTTATGTTGAATCCCTGGAACCGGTTACTTCCTGGTCCCCCTTTGCGCTATTCGACACCGGTCCGATAGCCGTCAACCTGACTTCTTTTATCGCTCAGGAAACTGCACAAGGCGTCGAATTGGTCTGGGAGGCAGCGCAAGAGATCAATTCTGCGGGATATGAGATTCAACGTCGCGCTGAAGGAGAAGCAGAGTGGCGAACGATAGCTTCGTGGACAACGCATGAAGAGCTGCGGGCTTTGGGCGGACTCGAAAGCCGTCTTTATCGGTGGGTTGATACGGATGCACCTCTGGACGGCCGCATTTTATATCGCATTCGAACCGTTTGCCTGAACGGTCAGAGTGAAACTTGGTGCGAAACCTCGATTCAACGGCTTTCCTCTTCCGTTTCTCAGCGCAAAAGTGTACCGACGACTTTTGCCTTTCATCCGGCGTATCCGAATCCCTTTAATCCGGTCACAAATTTTACTTTCGATCTGCCGCAAGAATCCATGACAACCATAACGGTTTTGGATATCTCCGGGCGGGTAAAGGACAAAGTTTATCAAGGTCACCTTCCTGCCGGGCGGCATCATTTCAGCTGGCGTGCGGACAACTTTGCTTCGGGTATTTACCTGCTTTGCATAGAGTCTGGATCCTATTCCGCCGTTCAACGGGTTGTTTTGGTAAAATAATCAAATCTGTTGTCGATCAGATTTGATAAGATAGACCCCCAAATATTGTGTTATCGAGTTTGTAGTTCTGCAATATCATCATCGATCGCCTAATTTTTTGCTAGTCCATATAAGGGGAGGATGCTATGAAGAACCTGCAAAAAGTTGCGGCCATTTTTCTCATTGCCCCTACCCTTTTGGCGCAGGGATCGCGCAAGGCGATTAATTTTTACGACAAAGAGAAGGAAAATCGTACTATTTTTGTCGGATATTGCGACGTAAATTTTAATTTGACCACTGCACTTACAGTAACGGCATGGGTCAAATGGGCCGATACCGTTAATGTCCAAGACCGATGGGCGAATATATGTTCCAACAACAGCCAAACGACCAGCGAC
>JAPDQV010000033.1 GCA_034505495.1 candidate division KSB1 bacterium
CGCCCCTTCCCCCGCACGGTCGCCGATCTCGCGAAGGATCGAAAGCGACTCGGAAAAATACTTCAGCGCCGTCTCATAGTCGCCGCGGGCCGTATAGATTTGGCCGATGTTGTTCAGCGTCGCCCCTTCCCCCGCACGGTCGCCGATCTCGCGACGGATCGAAAGCGACTCGGAAAGATACTTCAGCGCCGTCTCATAGTCGCCGCGGGCATCGTAGATTTGACTTATGTTGTTCAGCGTCGCCCCTTCCCCCGCACGGTCGCCGATCTCGCGACGGATCGTCAAGCCTTGCTGGTACTGAGTCAATGCCCGATCGTAATGCGCCAATTGATGGTACAATAGGCCGAGCTGATTGTGTAAATATGCAATGTTTTTAAGATTTACAGGTGGATTTTCTTTTGCTTTTTCAATCAACTCTTGGAGCAGGATGATGCGCCGCTCCAAGTCTTTCTTTTTCTGTAAACCGAAAACTCTGGTGACCGCCTCAAAAAGTAAGCTTTCGGCGGGCGCTTGTCTAAAATCAAAAACCTCGCTTCGCCAAGCCCAAAAATCGGGAGCCTTTTCAGCAATTTCACGAACAGCAAATTCGCGCACCCAAAAAACAATAGGAGAGGTCATTTCCTGCAGCGCTTCCCGCTTTAAATTCAGGCTGATCAAAGAGTCAGGAAAGGTTTTTTCCAGATCGTAAACGAACAATGCGCGCGTTTTCTCTTTACACTCGGCAAAGACTTGCCGCAGATGGTCGATAACATCTCGTTTTTGCTCTGTCAGAAACAACTCTTCAAAAGCATATGGAAGACGATTCTGGATCTGATTCACAATCGTTTCGCGCTCGGCGACCGTATGATAAACAGCAAAGGCGAGGGCAAAGCCGCGGATGTGCTGCAAAAAGTTTATAAAGAGGCTGATTTCTCCTTCAAAAACGACAGCATTACTTTTCTGCTCGATACGGGCCATAATTAATCCAGCAGTTCGCCGATGACCGGATGGACATCAAACCACAGATCACGGTTGGCGAATTCTAGTATACTGAGCGAATGTAAAAGATCACGGTATTCCGGCGTATTGTCTATTGTCTTGGTCTGTCGAACCTTTTTAAGCATTTCAATTTGCGTGGTGGTTAAAAAATAGCGGTAATCGTTGCGCAAACGATTGGCAGCCTGATCGATACACTCTTTGTCAATAACGCTCTTCTTTTTCCCTATAGCAAGCAGCGCGGCGCGGCGGCAAAGGCGTATCAATTCGCGCGGCAATCCGCCGCAGAGACGGATGACAGAATCCAGCGCGTCGGGGGCTATTAATTTTTCCTCGAGTCGATTATATACCAGTTTCTTGAGGTGGCCAATTCCGTCAAGGTTGTCTCTGCCGTCTTTGTGAAAGATTTTAAAGTTGGGCAACACAAAATGCTCATCAAAATTTTGACACATGTTTCTAAAATTGGTATCATGACGTAGGGCAATCGGATAGGTGTAGATGACCATGCAATTGGGCGAGGTAAGGGTCATTGCATGTCCAACAAACAATTCAGCGGCTTTGGCAAGGTCGGTTTTGTCCAAATCCTCCACAATGATCAAGACGCGCTTTTTTAATTCAGTTTCGAGTGCTGCAATAATCAAATTGATACGCTCGATCAGCTCCGACAAGCGAGGTTCGATCCGAGTACGAATTGTAGTGCGGGTCGAAGCTTCAGTACCGAATTTGGTCTGCAGTTTCACCACCAACATATTTAACGAAGCACTGATGTTTCCCTTTGCTGACCCCTCTACGGTTTCTTCAAAAATCCGCTCGGCGCGAAACCAGTGATAAATATCCTCAAGCAAAGATTTATCAAGCGTGACATGATCTTCGGTCGCCTTACGAATCAGCTCGGTCGCTGTGGCCAACATAACATCGACATAACTAATATCGAAAAGATTGACTCGATCCTTTATAGAAAAAGGAACAATGAAAAATTCCGGTAAAATAGTGCAGAGTTTGCTGATTTCCGTCGATTTACCGCTGCCGCGCTGACCGGTAAATAGAATTTTGGCAGGCGAAGAGACGGCATTCTTTAGTAAATCGGCTATTTCGAAAATAGGGCTGTCTGCTCGCTCGACAAAAAAGGCATCCAACTCTTGCAGCGTTGTTAATGCACGATCGGGATCCAACACATCAATAGACTTGGCTAATGTTTGGGCTTTCATAAACCACCTGCAAGTTTTAATGTATTAAAATACAGAAACATGCATTCTGGTGCAATAAAAATTTATAAAAAAGCCTCACAGGTTTTTCAACCTGTGAGGCATAATAGCTTAAAGACCGGTTGTTAGGTTTTAAGCGTATACCTGCTTCGGCGTGTATTTGGTGTGCAGCAGCTGGTGCGCTTTGTGGCCGTTGGGCTCGCCGAGGAATTCCTCGTAAAGCATCTTGACGGCCGGGTTTTCATGCGATTTGCGCACCTTCATGCCGCGGTCGGCGGCATAGATCGCCTCGACGCGCTTTTTGCGGATCTCCAGGCTGGTCGGGATCGGCTGGCCGCCGCCGCCGATGCAGCCGCCCGGGCAGGCCATGATCTCGATAAAGTGATAATCCGCTTCGCCGGCGGCGATCTTTTCCATCAGCTGCCGCGCATTGCCCAGGCCGTTGGCGACCGCCGCCTTGACCTTCACGCCGTCCAGATCGATCTCGGCTTCCCGCACGCCTTCCATGCCGCGTACAGCGGTGATTTCGACGTTGTCGAGCGGCTTTTTGGTGACGATTTCATAGACGGTGCGCAAAGCCGCTTCCATCACGCCGCCGGTGTTGCCGAAAATGACCGCGGCGCCGGTGGAGATGCCGAGCGGCGCATCGTATTCGCCGTCTTCCAGCTCCGGCAGGTTAATGCCGACCTGCTTCATCATGCGGGCCGCTTCGCGCGTGGTCAACACGGCATCGACGTCCTGATAGCCGCTGTCGCTCATTTCAGGACGCTGCGCCTCAAACTTTTTCGCCGTACACGGCATGATCGAAACCACGAAAATGTCCTTGGGATCAATGCCGGCCTTTTGCGCATAGTAGGTCTTGGCCAGGGCGCCGAACATCTGCTGCGGCGACTTGCACGACGACACGTGCGGCAGCAGCTGCGGATAGAAATGCTCGATAAAGTTAATCCAGCCCGGACTGCAGCTGGTCAAAAGCGGCAGCTTGCCGCCGTTCTTTATGCGGCTTAGCAGCTCGGTGCCTTCTTCGACGATGGTCAAGTCGGCGGTAAAATCGGTGTCGAATACCTTGTCAAAGCCGAGCAGGCGCAGAGCGGTCACCAGCTTGTTGGTGACGAGAGAGCCGGCGGGCAGGCCGAACTCTTCGCCGATGGAGGCGCGCACGGCCGGAGCGGTCTGCACGACGACGTGTTTGGTCGGGTCGTCGAGCGCTTCCCAGACACGGGTGATGTGATCTTTTTCGTAAAGAGCGCCGACCGGGCAGCGGTTGATGCATTGGCCGCAGGAAACGCAGGCTACATCGGTCAGGCCTTTGCCGAACGGCGTGTCGACCCAAACGTCATAGCCGCGGCCTTCCAGGCCGATGGCGCTGACGCTCTGCACCAGCGTGCAGGTCTGGATGCATCGGCGGCAGAGGATGCATTTGGACGGATCACGCACCAACACGGTGCTGGTGTCGTCGATATCGCCCGGTCGCGCCGAGTAATCGAAGCGGACCTGCCGAATGCCGAGCTGTTCGGCAGCGGTCTGCAGTTCACAGTTCTGATTACGCACGCATTCCGTGCACAGCATAGGATGGCGCGAAAGGATGAGCTCCAGCGCCATTTTGCGCGACTCGCGCACCAACTTGGATTTGGTGCTGATCTTCATGCCGTCCTGGCACTTCCAGGAGCAGGACGTGCGCAGCAGGCGGTCGCCTTCGATTTCGACGACGCACAATCGACAAGCGGAAACCGGCGGCAAATCGGGGTGATAGCAGAGCCGCGGAATCTTGATATTGAGTTTCTCGGCGGCCTCGAGCACCGTGGTGCCCTTGGGAACCGTGATCTGCAGGCCGTCGATGGTTACCGTTACGTTATCCACAAAAACCTCCAGTGTTTTCTTTCATTTGCTGTTGATAACCCGTTTTCGGCCGTCATGCGGCGGCTTTGGCGCCGGCGCTGCAGGCGGCCACGAAATCCTGGCGGAAATATTTAAGGCAGCCGAGGATGGGAATCGGCGCCGCCTGGCCGAGGCCGCAGAAAGCGCCGCGCATCATGGTTGTTGCCAACGATTCCATCAGGTCGATGTCCTCGATCGAGCCGTGGCCGGATGAAATGCGCTCCAGCAGCTGCAGCAGACGGCCGTTTCCTTCGCGGCAGAGCGTACATTTGCCGCAGGATTCGTGATTGAAAAACTCGACAAAGTTTTTGACCAACTCGACGACATCCTGAGAATCGTCGACGACGAGCAGGGCGCCCGAACCGAGTCCGGCGCCGATCTCGCGCAGATTCTCCACGGTCATCGGCAGGTCGAGATGCTCGGCGGTCAAAATACCGCCGGTGGTGCCGCCCATCTGGGCCAGCTTGAAGCCCTTGCCGCCCGGAATGCCGTGGCCGATGTCATAGATGATCTCGCGCAAGGTGATGCCCATCGGCACTTCGATCAGGCCGGGATTGTTGATGTTGCCGACCATGGTAAACACCTTGGTGCCGGGGCTCTTTTCGGTGCCGAGGGTGCGGAACCAATCGGCGCCCTTGAGGATGATCTGCGGCACGTTGGCCAGGGTTTCGACGTTGTTGACGATGGTCGGTTTGCCCCACAAACCTACCGAAGGCGGAAACGGCGGCTTGTCGCGCGGTTCGCCGCGCTTGCCCTCGATCGACTCGATCAATGCGGTTTCCTCACCGCAAATATAGGCGCCGGCGCCTTCGCGTACTTCGATATCGAAAGAAAACCCGGATCCGAAAATATTGTTGCCCAGCAAACCGTGTTGACGGGCCTGCTCGATGGCGCGGCGGATGCGGCTGATCGACATTTTATACTCGCCGCGGATATAGACGTATCCCATCGAGGCGCCGACGGCGTAACCGGCCAGAGCCATGCCTTCGATCACGGCGTGCGGATCACCTTCGAGGATCAGTCGATCCTTGAACGTGCCCGGCTCGCCTTCATCGGCGTTGCAGACGATGTATTTCGGCTGCGCTTTTTCGGCAGCGGCAAAACTCCATTTCAGGCCGGTCGGAAAAAAGGCGCCGCCGCGCCCCTGCAGGCCGGATTTTTTCATTTCGGCAATGACGTCTTCCGGCTTCATCTGCGTGAGGGCTTTGCCGAGCGCCTCGTAGCCGTCGTTGGCAATGTATTCTTCGATGCTGTCCGGATCGATGCGTCCGGCGTTCTTGAGCACGACTCGTACCTGCTTGCCGAAGCGCGGCGCCTCGCCGACGGCTTTGGGAGCGGGCTCGGACGGCACATCGGTGTAGCGCAGCCGCTCGACAACACGTCCTTTGATGAGATGTTCGGAAATAATTTCGGCGACGTCTTCTACTTTGACGCCGGTGTAATAGACGCCGTCCGGGAAAACCACAAGCACGACCCCCTTGTTATAAATGCCGACGCTGCCGGTCTCGATGACCTTGACCTCGTTCTGCAGCGAAGCCATTTCGAGTTCTTTGATCAGCGTGTCGCGCACGGCCCGCGCACCCTGAGCCAGGGTGTGCGAATCCATGGCGATCAAGATGTGAATCCTATGCATTCGACAGCCCTTTCATTTTATAGTCCTTCAAAATCGCCACTGCTTTTTCCGGGGTAAGATTGCCGTAGACTTCATCGTCCACCATCATGACCGGCGCCACGGCGCAGAGTCCGAGGCAGCTGGTGAACTCGAGCGTGAACATGCCGTCCGGGGTCGTCTCGTTCATTTCGATGCCCAGGTATTCTTTGATCTTGTCCAACACCTCTTTCGAGCCGTTGACAAAACAGGGCGCGTTGTTGCAGCAGCGCACGATATGACGACCTTTCGGCTTGATGGTGAAAAGGCTGTAAAAAGTTGCCACGCCGTAGATTTCGCTGAGGGGAATCTTGGTGGCAAGGGCAACTCGCGTCAATACTTCTTCGGACAAATAGCCGAACTCTTTTTGCACGTCCTTCAGAATGTAGATGAGCGGCGTCTTAACGTCCTGATAGCTCTTGACGATCTCATCTACTCTGTCAAGATTCTGCATGAAAACCTCCTCTTTCTCAATGATAAACTGCACGGATTAGCCCTGTTTAAAAACATAAGCAGAGACCACGCTGTCCTTCAGGATGTGTTCATCGACGATGCGTCTGGCGGCTTCAGGCGTCACCTTGCCGTAGGTGATGGTTACGTTGTTCGGACCGGTCACCTGCACCATCGGCTCCTGATCGCAATAGCCGAGGCAGCCGGTTTGGGTAACAACGGCCTGGGTGACGTTGCGCTTATTGAGCTCGTCGAGAATGGCGCTCATTACGTTGCGGGCGCCGGCAGCAATGCCGCAGGTACCCATTGCGACGGAGATGCGGTATTTGGCCGCACTGCTCCGCGAGGCCAATTCGCGCTGCGCTTTTTCGCGAATAGCCCGCAGATCTTCCAATGTCTTCACGTGTTGTACCTCCTAAGGTTGTTGAACAATTGCCTGCAAAAGCATTTACTGTGCTTCATCTATTAAAACAGCCGGGCGCCGATGCGCCGCAGTCCGTTTTCGAAATTTTGCCGAGCTCGATCAGCCGCTTCATAGATCGAGCAGTCGTGTTCAGCCATAATCGAGAACAGGCGAAAAGAATCGAAGCAGAAGCGGCCGCCGTCGGTCAGGTGCGCATAAAAAAAGTGCACGTTCGGCGACGCCGTCATCAGGTTCATCATGGTATCGACGATATTGCCGAGGGGCGGCCGATTCAGATTATGGAGCTGCATAAAAGCGATGACCGTCGTGCCTTTGCCGATTTGCGAATCGATTCGCAGGTCACCGCCGGCCAGCAGCGCCGTCTGTCGAAACAGCGGCAGTCCCATGCCGACGGCGCGGGTGGTGCGCGTGGTGACGAACGGATCAAGAACGCTGCGGGCAAGCTCGTCGCTCATGCCGCGGCCGTTGTCGCGCACGGCAATCTGCAGCAGATTGCGCGAAGGGCTTTCCACAATCGCCGTGATGACGCGCGTGGCTCCCGCTTCGATCGAATTCATGACAATGTCCAAAATGTTCAGCGACAGTTCCCGCACGGTGTTTCCGCCTCCGCCGGCCAGGCGCGCCGGCCGTTTTCACCCGCAAGTGCCATCTTTAATTCATCAAAGCTTTTCGCTTCCATGAGCAGCTTGGTCGTTTTGCTGCCGACCTGCGATATTTCGTGCGCGTCCGAGCTGCGCACAATCGTATAAGGCGATGTGCGCAAAAAGCCCAATTGCTGCAAAGCCTCGGGCAGCGGTTGGGCGATTTCCACTGCCGTCATCGGCAAATTTTTGGGCAAAAATCCCAAAGCCCGCAAAAGACTGTTCGATTTGCGATCGATGTGTGCCGGATAAAAAATGCCGTCCAAATCAAGGACAAATCCGGCAACCATGTGTACCGGCAGGTCGACCGGGAAAGCCAAAAAGCGCCGATTTTCGCCCAAAATGTTTTCGTTTTCATCGCAGACGTACTGCCCGCCCAGCAGATCGCCGTCGTATTCTCCTTCCGGCAGGTGTTCATAGATCACCTCTTGAAACGATAGCGCATCTTCGAGTGTACGAAACAGACAGATGACGTGCGCCTCTTCACGGGTATAGACTTCCATGCCCGGAATGACGAGCAGCGGCGTATCCTTGGCCGCGCCGATCACGGCCGCAGCGTTTTCAGCCGAATTGTGATCGGTGACGGCGATAATGTCCAGTCCTTTTGCCAGCGCCGTCTTGACGATATCTATGGGGCCCATCGATAAATCGGCACAGGCCGAAAGAACCGTGTGAATGTGCAGATCTGCCGACCAATAGCGCACGGTCAGGGTCTTCCTCGCAAACCGAGCAGATAGAGGCGGCCGGCGACGTCGAAGGCCGTTTCCGATGTGCTCAGGACGGCAATTCGCTTTGCCCGCGCCTTTTGCAGCGTTTCCGTGTCGGGCAGATTGCCTTCCGGCAGGATGATGCCGCTCAGCCCTTTGAAATAAGCCAAGGCGACAATGTTTTCATGCAGCTGATGGGTGATCCACAGGGCGCTTTTGGGCGCTTTGGCCATCACATCGCTGAGAATGTCGGAAAGATAAGCCCATCGCACCTGTTTGTCTGCTTCTCCATGGCTGAGTACCGAAAAGCCGATTGCCTCGACGATTTCCTGCAGCGTCATGCTCGGTTTCCTTGTTCCTGAATGGTCTCGTTCTGCTGAGAAAGAGGCAGCAGCACCGTAAAGGTACTGCCGACCTGGAATTCACTTTCGACCTCGATCATACCGGCATAGGCGTCGACGATCTTTTTGACGACGATCAATCCCAGCCCGGTGCCGGTAATGTTGCGGGTGAACTCGTTCTTGGCGCGAAAAAACTCTTCGAACAGCCGGCTCTTTTCTTCGGGCGTCATCCCGATGCCCGTATCGCGAATGGCAACGCGCGCATAATTGCCGCTGCGCTGCAGCGTGACGGTGATCGATCCTCCCTGTCGATTGTATTTGACGGCATTGCTGAGCAGCTGGTTAAAGAGGCGGGCGATCTCTTCCCGATCGGCGTCGATGGCGATCGGCTGCAGATCCTGCGTGACGGTGATCGAGCGGCGTTCGATTTCTTCACGAAAATATTCTAGACGATCCCGCAGCAGCTCATCGAGTCTGAACGTCTGAATTTCGCGGCGGATCTTGCCGGCTTCCATGCGCGAAATGTTGAGCAGGTCGTTGATCAGGTTGACCAGTTCGCGTGTCCGTTCGAGCGAACGGCGCAGATACTGCTCATAAAGCTCCGGCGAATCGCCGAGCGATTTGTCGAGCAGCAGCTCCAAGTAGCCCTGTACGGCGGTCAGCGGCGCCTTGAGCTCATGCGCCGCCATGTTGACGAATTGAGAGCGCATGATGTCGATCTTTTTCAGCTCGGTAATGTCGCGGATAACAGAGATGAGGCCGATGGTTTCGCCGGCGGGATCGCGGATGGGGGTGGTGTTGGCCATAACGACCTTTTCGGCCGGAGGCCGCACCACCACTTCCTGTTTGATGGCGCGCAGGTCTTTGGCCGCCAAGATTTCGCGGATCTGTCGGCATATTTCCTGCGGCAGAACTTTGTCAATGCCGTCACCGACGTGTACTTCCTGCTTGATTTCGAGGAGGGAAAGAAACGCGGCGTTAAAGAGGACGATTTCTTCCTGCTGATTGATGACGAGGATGCCGTCGTCCAGGGCGCCGATGACGGTGCGCAGGCGCGACTGCTCCTGGGAGAGCTCGAGCAGCCGCCGCTGGCGCTCTTCCTGCAGTTTTCGCTTTTCCAGAATCAGGGCGCGACGCTCAAGAGCGGATTTGACGATGGAGTTGAGCTCATCGGGATCGAACGGTTTGGGGATGTAACGATAGGCGCCGAGTTGAGTGGTGGTGACGGCGGAGTCGATCGAGGCAAAGGCGGTAACGACGATGCAGATTGCCTCGGGATAGGCCAATTTGATCGAGCGCAGCACCTCGGCGCCGTCAAGGTCGGGCATTTTGAGATCTATAAAGTAGAGATCGTACTCCTGCGCCACGCCCTTTTCGACGCCTTCGACGCCGCCGGATGCGGTATCGACGTGCAGTCCCTGCAGTTCCAGCAGGCGACGCATGCCTTCCCGCATCCCGTACTCATCGTCAATGACCAACACTTTGGAAGCTTCAGCTTCCACGGCACTCTCCCAAGTTTAAAGTGATGGTCCGCTCGAGCGGAGCAATTATTCTTTAAAGACTTTTTCTTTTAAATAAAGAACCAGATCCTTGGCTGATACCGGTTTTTCGAGATAGTCGTCCGCGGCAATCCATTGCTTCTCTTCTTCCGTACCGACGCTCAAGGCGATGCCGGTCTCGTGCGCGGCCGAAGTCATGATGATCACCGGAATCTTTTGCCCTTCCGCCGTCTTTTTGACCTGGCGGCACAGACGGAAACCGGAGTCGAAATGCTCCATGGCCAAATCGACGATCATGGCGTCCGGTTTTTCGGCCTGAAATTTCTCGAATCCTTCCTGACCGTTGTATGCAGCGGTGACTTGATAGCCGGCCTGCTGCAGAACCGGCGTATATTGCATGATCAGATCGATATCGTCGTCGACAATCAATATCTTTTTCATTGTTTCAACCATTCCTTTGCTTCAGTAGTTCAGTGATCTTTTGTTCGAGTTCTTTGGGACCGAAAGGCTTGTCGATGAAACAGTCGACGGGATTCCACGCCGCGTCGGCGCCGATCGTGAGGTTAAAGCCGTGTTCCTGATTGACCGAGGAAAGCATAATGATCGGAATAGGTGCGGTGTCGGGATCGGCTTTGAGTTCGCGCGCGACTTCAAAGCCCTCCCCTACTTCGGTCATCATCACGTCCAGCACGATCAAGTCCGGTTTTTCAGCGCGCGCAAGCCGAAGGCCCTCTTGGCCGTTATAGGCGTAAACAACGCTATAGCCGCGGCTTTCCAAATAGGCGCGGTTCTGTTCCACCAGATCGACGTCGTCGTCGATTAATAATATTTTGCGACTCATTGGATCAACCTTCCGTTTGACTCTATTGCGGCCTGCTCGGTGACCAACGGCAGTTCGACGAGAAACGTCGTGCCTTTGCCGACCTCGCTGTGCTTGACCATTATATTGCCTTTGTGCATCTTGACGATGCCGTAGGCGATCGCCAGCCCCAAGCCGGTTCCTTTGCCGATCTGTTTGGTGGTAAAGAACGGCGTGAACAGTTTGCCGAGGTTCTCTTTGGGAATGCCCACGCCGGTGTCTTCAAAAAGAACCTGAAGTTTGTCGTTCTCGACTTGGGCGGTGATCGTCAGCGTGCCGCCTTCGGGCATGGCTTCGGCGGCATTGACGGCCAGATTGAGAAACACCTGATGCATTTGTTCGGCGTCCATATAACAGCTCGGCACATCCGGCTTGATGATGGTGCGAATATCGACGCGGGAAAAGAGCGGTTGCCGCCTGACCGCCTTGACGGTGCGCTGAATGACATTGCCGATGTGCTGCAGCGTCAGGTTCAATCGGCCTTGACGCGAAAAGTTCAGCAGACCGGAAACAATCGACTGACACCGCCGCGCCTCTTCCATGATGAATTTAATATCCTCGACGTTCGGGTCGTTTTCGCCCAAACGCTGCTTGACCAAATGCGCATAGAGCATGATGGCGCCGAGGGGATTGTTGACCTCATGAGCGACCCCGGCAGCCAACTGTCCGATTGAAGCCAGCTTTTCATGCTGCAGCAGCTGCTGCTGCGTTTCGGCCAATTCGTTCATCGACTGCTGCAGCTGTTCCTGCATGCGCTGCATTTTGTCGATAAGATACGGCAGGCACATATCCGGCTCCGCCAGGCCTTGGTAGACGGCCTTGGCGTACGCGC
This sequence comes from candidate division KSB1 bacterium, assembly GCA_034505495.1. NCBI lineage: Bacteria > Pseudomonadati > Candidatus Zhuqueibacterota bacterium. The sequence goes on from JAPDQV010000033.1 coordinate 11,460, forward strand.
GGCAGGATTCGTACCCGCAGGCGCCGCAGTTCAGCTCGTCGGCCGGGGCGAATTTGTCGATGCGCGCCAGAATTGCCTTGATGTCGGCTTCGGACGGCTCGCCGACCGGCACCTCGTCGGGATGAAAGCCGCGAAAGATGGGCACGTCCTGGCATTCTTCGATCGCGCGGCGCCAGGCGGTATAATCAAAGCTCAGCCGGCTCTCTTCGGCATAGCTGACCAGACGATGCTTGCGGTTAAAGTAGTTGACCGCCTGATTCATGAACGGGCCGTTGATGCAGCCTTCGCAGAACAGCACGTCGATGATCGTTGCCGGCACCTCTTCACGGCGCAGCGATTCGATCAGGTTGAGCACCTGCGCCTTGCCTTCGGTGACGAGCGTTTCGGTGCTCATGACGTCGGCGGGCAAACCGGCGGAGCGCAAAAAACCGCCGGCCAGCGGGTAGACCCGTCCCAAATAGGCGCGGGGCGGATCAAATTCTGCCGGTTCGACCTCGCTCAAAGAGACTCCCTGCAACTGCCAGATCTGCTCGAGTTCGGCAAAGGTCAGCACTTCGTCAACGGCATCGCGCACCTCTTCGGTCATAATTTCCACCTTTTTGGCCGTACAGGGGCCGATAAAGACGCGCAGTACCTGCTCGCCGTAATATTTGCGGACCACACGGCCCATGGCGACCATCGGCGAAACAATGGGCGCGAGGTTTTGGATTAGTTCAGGCGCATATTTTTCGATATAGTTGGTCAGCGCCGGACAGGAAGAGGCGATGATCGGCCTTTTGGCCGATACGTCGAGCCCTTCGGCATTGTGAACCAGTTTAAAGTAGGCGCGATTGATGAGATCGGCGCCGAAAGCGGTTTCGACTACATACTCAAAGCCGCAGGCGCGCAGGGCGCCGACGAATTTTTGCACCGGCCAATCGCCGTAGGCGGCAACGAAAGAGGGCGCCACCATGGCCGCAACCGGACGGTCGCCGGCTAAAAAATTCAACACGTTCTGGACTCCGTCAAGAACGGCCTTGGCGCCCTGTGAGCAGACGCGCACGCAGTGACCGCAGCCGAGACATCGGTTCTCGATCACCTTTGCCTGGCCGTGTTCGACTTTGATGGCTTTGGCCGGACACTCACGAATGCACGAATAGCAGCGCCGACACTTTTCCTCGAGGGTCCAGATAACCGGCATACGGCTTATTCTCCGCGATTGTAATAGTGCGTATGGAGCAGCTCATGAGCGCGGTGGCTGTTGGGATGCTCCAGGTACTCTTCGTAGAGCTTTTGCACCGATTCGTTTTGGTGCGAGCTGCGTTTGGCCAACTCGCGGTCGATGCGATAGATGGCGGCCATGCGCTTTTCCGTCTTTTCGATGTCGCTCGGCAGCGGTTGACCGCCGCCGTTGATGCAGCCTCCCGGGCAGGCCATCACTTCGATAAAGTGATAAGGCGAGTTGCCGGAGCGAATGGCATCAAGGATCGGCTTGATGTTTCGCAAAGCGTTCACAGCCGCTACGCGCAGCGTCGTGCCGTTGAGGGTAACATCAGCTTCTTTCACGCCGTCCAGTCCGCGCACCTGTCGAAACTCGATATCCGCCATCTCTTTGCCGGTGACGGTAAAGTAGGCGGTCCGCAAAGCCGCTTCCATCACGCCGCCGGTGGCGCCGAAAATGACCGCGGCACCGGTCGCTTCTCCCAAGGGATCGTCGAAATGATCATCCTTGAGCCGCATAAAGTCGATACCGGCAATGCGGATCATGTTCGCCAGCTCGCGCGTGGTCAGCACGGCATCGACGTCCGGGTAGCGGCCGCCCAGCTCCGGACGCTTGGCTTCGAACTTTTTTGCCGTGCAGGGCATGATCGAAACCACAAAGATCTTGGCCGGGTCGATGCCCATTTTTTCCGCCCAATAGGATTTGATCAGCGCACCCTGCATTTCGTGCGGCGATTTACAGGTGGAAAGATTTTCCAAAAGATCGGGATAAAAGTGCTCGACGTACTTGATCCAGCCGGGGCTGCAGGAGGTCAGCATCGGCAGCTTGCCGCCGTTTTTCAGGCGACCCAGCAGCTCATTGGCCTCTTCAATGATCGTCAGGTCGGCGCTGAAATTGGTATCAAAAACATAGTCCATACCGATACGCCGCAGCGCCGCGACAGCCTTGCCGGTGACGATGCTGCCGGGCTCCATGCCGAACTCTTCGCCCAGAGCCACGCGCACCGCCGGTGCAATCTGCGCCACGACGATCTTTTCCGGATTATTGATCGCCTCCCAGGTGATCTTTTCATTGCTCTTTTCGCGGAGAGCGCCGACCGGACAATGGACGATGCACTGACCGCAAAAGACGCAGGCGGCGGTGTTGAGGCTGTGATCGAATGCCGGCATGACGATGCTGTTGAATCCCCGCCTGGCGAAATCAATGGCGCCGACGCCTTGGATTTCATTACAAACACGCACACAGCGGCCGCAAAGGATGCATTTTTCCGGATCGCGCTCGATGGATGGACTGGCGACGTCGATTTTGGCGTGACGGCGCTCGCCTTGGTAACGCAGACTGCGCACGCCGTATTCGGCGGCCAGGGACTGCAGCTCGCAGTTGCCGTTGCGCACACAGGTCAGACACTCCGGCGGATGATTGGCGATCAAAAGCTCAATGATGGTCTTGCGCGCCCGTCTTACCTTTGCCGAATTGGTCTGCACCTTCATGCCTTCAAAGACCGGGAAGGCGCAGGCGGGCGTCAAATTGCGTTGGCCCTCGACCTCAACCACACACATGCGGCAGGATCCCGTCGGCGTCAGACCTTTCAAGTAGCACAAGGTGGGAATCTTGATGCCCTCCCGCTCCGCCACTTTGAGGACGGTCTCTCCGGGATTGGCCCAACATTCCTTACCGTTTATCGTGATTTTCATGCTTTCCTCTCGTTATTCCACAATAATCGCGTTAAACTTGCAGTTCAAACGACACTGATCGCAGCGGATGCACTTTTCGTCGATGATATAGTGCGCCTTTTGCTTTTCCCCAAGAATGGCGTTCTGCGGGCACTTGCGGGCGCACAACGTGCAGCCGGTGCATTTGTCGGTATCGATGCGATAGGTCAGCAGCTCGGCGCAGACGCCTGCAGGACACTTGCGGTCGTACAGATGCGCCTCATATTCGTCGCGGAAATAGCGCAACGTGCTGAGAACCGGGTTCGCGGCAGTCTGACCCAATCCGCACAACGACGTGCTCTTTATCACCTCCGAAAGCCGCTCCAAATAGATCATGCCTTGGAACCGCTGCATGGCCTCTTCCTGCGTGCGTTCGCTGCGATAGCTGCGGGTCAACCGCTCCAAGGTTTCGAGCAGGCGCTTGGTGCCCTCGCGGCAGGGAATGCACTTGCCGCACGATTCCGACTGGATAAAGGTCATAAAGTATTTGGCCAAATCGACCATGCAGGTCTTTTCGTCCATCACCACCAGGCCGCCGGAACCCATCATGGCGCCGATGTCCTTGAGCGATTCATAGTCGATCGGCGTATCGATGACCGACTCGGGCAAGGCGCCGCCGGAGGGACCGCCGATCTGTACGGCTTTGAATTTTCTGCCGTTGGGAATGCCGCCGCCGATATCGAAAATGATCTCCCGCAGCGTTATGCCCATCGGCACCTCCACCAGCCCGACGTTGTTGACGTTACCGGAAAGGGCAAAGATCTTGGTACCCTTGGATCCCTGCGTGCCGATGGAAGCGTAGGCCTCCGCGCCCATGTTCAGCAGCACCGGCACATTGCCGAACGTTTCCACGTTGTTGATGACCGTCGGTTTGCCGAACAGCCCTTGATTTGCAGGATACGGCGGTTTAGGACTCGGCATGCCGCGCTTGCCCTCGATGGAATGGATGAGAGCAGTTTCCTCGCCGCAGACAAAGGCGCCTGCGCCTTTTTTCAGTTTGAGAGTAAACGAAAAGCCGCTTCCCAATATGTTGCGGCCGAGAAGGCCGTATGCTTTGGCATCGGCGATGGCGCGCTCGATGCGTTGAATGGCCAGCGGGTACTCGGCGCGGCAATAGATGTATCCCTCGTCGGCGCCGACGGCATAAGCGCAGATGATCATGCCTTCGATGACCTTATGGGGATCGCCCTCGAGCAGCGCGCGATCCATGAACGCGCCCGGATCGCCTTCATCGGCGTTGCAGACGACATACTTTTTGTCGCCCTTGGCTTTTGCCGCCAGCTCCCATTTAAGGCCGGTGGGAAAGCCGCCGCCGCCGCGTCCGCGCAGGCCGCCGTTCTTTACTTCGTTGATGACCTCTTCGCGGGACATGCGGTTCAGCGCCTTGGAAAGCGCCGAATAACCGCCGCGCGCCAAATACTGATCGATGTCGTCCGGATCGATGACGCCGCAGTTGTCCAAGACGATCTTTTTCTGCTTCTTGAAGAACGGCAGCTGTTGGAAAAGCGGATACCCGCCCCAGCCGTTGCGCGAAACGCCCTCATAGAGGCCGAGCAGTTTGCTTTCGACGATTTCGTTTCGCTTTGCCGCCTCGACGATGGCCGGCACATCCTGCGGCGTCACTTCGCCGTAGGACACGCGCGGATGACCGGGCAGCTTGACGTCCACTATCACTTCGCGCGCACAATAGCCGACGCAACCGACGGGGATCAGTTGGGCTTTGGCGTCCCAAGCCGCCAACTCGGACTGCAGCGCTTCATAGACCTTTTGCGCGCCGTTCGCCAAGCCGCAGGTACCCATGCCGACCAGAAAGACCGGATGATCATGCTCGACCAACAGCAGCCGATCCTTCAGCCGACGCAGCCGCTGATTCGAAGCCTCGGATTGATGGCATTTCTGCCCAGAGGTAATGCAGTCGATAAAATAGCTGCAGGGGTTTTCCGCACTGTGCCGACAGTTCGTGAAAACCTGCTGAAATGTATCGCGAGCCACGAGTTACTCCTCTTCCGCTTTGCGAAATTCGTTCAAGAGTTTTTTCACTTTTTTAGAATCGAGCTTGCCGTAGCATTCATCATTGACCATAATCACCGGCGCAATGCTGCAGGCGCCGATACAGGCGACGGTCTCGATGGTGAACATCAGGTCGCGGGTCGTTTGCCCCGCCTTGATGCCGAGCTCGTTTTCGAGCGTCTGCAGAATGTTGAACGAGCCTTTTACATGGCAGGCCGTTCCGCGGCAGACGCGAATGACATATTTGCCCAGCGGCTGCAGCCGAAATTGATTATAAAAGGTGGCGACGCCGTAAATGCGCGCCATCGGCAGGCCGGAATGCCTGGCCACCTTCTGCAATTCTTTTTCGGGCAGATAGCCGTGAACCTGCTGAATATCCTGCAGAATTGCAATGAGCGCCGAAGGGTCGCCGGCAGGATATTTGGTAAGAATCGATTCAGTCTCCATCAGTTTGTTACTCCGTTTGTGAATATGATAATCTATGTTCAACAGATCGGTTTTCCACCATGCTTCTGACGCGAGCGATCAGTTCGGCAGGCCGCAGCGGTTTAGCCGCATAGCCGTCCACCTTCATCCACTCCTTGTCTTTATCGAATTGGAAGGAAAAGCCGGTACGCTCCTCGGCCGAAGTCAGGAGCAAAATCGGCAGATCGCGCAGCTCAGGGTGTTCGCGCACCGCATAAGCAACCGTAAAGCCGGCGTCCATTTCTTCCATCATCAAATCGAGGATCAATAGATCGTATTTTTTGCGCAGCAGCTGCGGCAGAACCTCGTGCGAAGAAAGAACGGCATCCACCTCCCAGCCTGCGCTCTCGAGGATGGTTTTGTTGATTTCGACAAAGTCCGGATCGTCGTCGGCCAACAATATGACAAGCGGTCTATCCATCTTTCAAGCGTCCTGTTTTAAGCCCAATGCATAACTGAGCGCCGTTTTGATCTCTTTCTTTCCAAAGGAGGTCACGTGATAGAAAAAGATCTTTTCCTTGCGCGCCGCCGCCTCGAGATCGCGGCTGTTCTTTTCCGCCTGAACGATGATGCGCACCATGGGATTGCAGTCGCGCAACAGACGAATGGCGCCGTCAATGGGGTCGCCGACGCTTTCGGCGTCCAGCACCACGACGTCGTACTGCTTCTGATGCGCTTTGTGCAGGCCGTTCCATTGGTCTTCGGCCGTATCCACTTCGACGTGATGCCGCCGCAGAAAAGCGATCAGCTCGTCTTGGTTTCGTTCCAGCTTGTGCGAGATCAAAAGGCAGTTCATGGTTTTATCGTTATGCCTGTAACATTATTTCGCCGATTAAATAACAATAAGAATGCCAAATTTTGCAGGCGCTTTATAGAGAGGCTTTGTATTGTATTTTATTGATTTAGCAGCGCGTGAAAATCGGCGGGGAGCGGGTGTCTTTCATTTTTGATAGAATGAGGTGTGGAATTTCTCCACAGTTTTAAAAAATAGGATGACTCGACAGGCAATTTGGAAGAGAAAACGATAAAGATATCTTTTAGGAAGCAATTGATCTCGGAGAAATGAACTAGCCGTCCGGCAGGAGATACCCGAAGGCGGCTTGTTGACACTTCGCCGTTGAGGTCAAGTCTAAAAAGCTCTACTGCCTGCTTTGTCCTGACCGTTTTCCCTCTCGCGAGAAGCGAAAGCAATCCGCAGCAGCAACAAAAGACAGGCGCCGCCGAGGCCAAGGGCGCTCGACAGGCGATAGTCCAAATGCAGGCCGAGGGGCGAATAAAAGATAAACGTCAATGTGACGGCTGAAAGAAAGGCGGCAGGAAGAGAAGCGATCCAGTGCGGTTTGTTCTGCTTTTGCAGGTAGAATGCGGCGCTCCACAGCACCAGCGTCGCCAGCATCTGATTGCTCCACCCAAAGTAGCGCCAAATGACGCTGAAATTGATGCGCGAAAGCAGGATTCCGACGAGAAAGACCGGTATGGCAATCGCCAGTCGCTTCGGCGCAGTCTTTTGCGGTAAATGAATGAATTCCGAGATGATCAGCCTAGCGCTGCGGAAAGCCGTATCGCCGCTGGTTATGGGCAGGACGACCACGCCCAAGATCGCCAAAGCGCCGCCGAAAGAGCCGAGCAGCGATCGGCAGGTTTCGTTCACGACCACCGAGGCGGTGCCGGAGTTGATCTTGGCTGCCAGGGCGTTCGGCTCGTACAGGGACAAACCGACCGTCGCCCAGACCAAAGCGATCACTCCTTCGGCCAGCATGGCGCCGTAAAAGACAAGACGGCCGTAGCGTTCGTTGGTCAGGCATCGACTCATCAGCGGCGATTGGGTGGAATGAAAGCCGCTGACGGCGCCGCAGGACAAGGTTATGAACAACAGGGGCCACAACGGCAGGTTTTCCGGATGCGGATGGTGCAGGGAAAGATCGGGCAGCAGCGGCTTTTTGGCAATCATGGCCGTCAGTACGCCGACGGTCATGAACAGCAGCAGACCGCCGAAGAGCGGATACAAACGGCCGATGATTTTGTCTATGGGCAGGATCGTTGCCAGAAAATAATAGACAAAAATGGTCACCACCAGAAGGGATTGGTTCACGCCGAACAGTGAGGCAAGCACGGCAGCCGGGCTCAGGACAAAGACCACGCCGACCAAGATGAGCAGCAGCAGCGAAAAAATGAGCATCAGGAGCCGCATTTTGCTCCCAATGGTTCGACCGACGAGAGTGGGCAGATTCTCGCCGTCGAAGCGGATCGACATCATGCCGCTGAAAAAATCGTGCACGCCGCCGGCGAGGATGGAGCCGAGGACGATCCACAGCAAGGCAGCCGGTCCGTACAATGCCCCCATGATCGGACCGAAAATCGGGCCGATTCCGGCAATATCCAGTAGTTGAATGAGAAAGACCTTCCAGGTCGGCATCGGCACATAATCGACGCCGTCCGTTCGGGTCAGCGCGGGCGTTGCACGGTTCGGCTCGACGCCGAAAAGCCGCTCGACCAATCGGCCGTAGCTGAAATAGCCGAGAACGAGCAATCCGACCGCCAGTGCAAAAAGTGCCATCGAAATCTCTCCTCTTTACGATTCAGCATCCCATGCGTTATAGGCAGCGAGCAGTCTGGCGCGGGAAATCGGCCTGCCGTGCCCCGGATAGAACATACGACAGCCGGTGTCGAGCAGCGCGCGCCAGCTTTTCTTCAGGGCCTTTTTGTCCCACAGGTAGGGCGCATAGATTTTACCGTTTCGAGGACCGATCAGTGTGTCGCCGACAAAGGCCTTTTCTCCCAAGATGACGCTGATCGAACCGATGGTGTGTCCCGGTGTCGGCAGGGCATAACCGTCAAAGCCGTAGGGTTTGAGATCTGCAATTTCATGAAGCAGAATGTCCGGCTCCACCGGCTCATAGCGGCCGTAACGCAACAGTCTGCCGATCTGAACGGAAACATGTGTCAGCAGCGTGGTGCCGTTGGGCAATGGGGTTCTGCCCCTGCGCAAAAAGTCTGCCTCAGCGGCGTGCACCATAATCAACGCGTTGACTTTGGTTTTAATGTCTGCCGCCGCACCGACATGATCGTGATGCGTATGGGTCAGGATGATCAGGCGAATATCGCTCAGCTCGCGCTCGTGCGCCAAGAGCACGCTTTGCAGGCGAAATGCCTTGCGGTGAATGCCGGTATCGATCAACAAGCCGCCGTTCTCCCCGCTGATATAATAACAAAAGGAAGTCCCTAGGCGTATAGAGAGAACCGAAACAGGCTTTGCAGGCATGGCAAGAACCCAATTAAGCGAAGAACAGCCGCAATACGGCGGTCGGCATCACGATCTTTAACAAGAATATATCAATTTGTTTTGTTCGGCCAAAGAAAAAAAGCGGGCGCTAACTTTTTTGAAGCGGCAGCCTGCTCTTGAGTTTTGCGATTCTCGCGAGCGATCGGGCGACGCGTTCCGCGCCAAGATTGTCGGTTTGAAGGAGCTCGACAAGAATGTCGTGAACTTTGAAGGCGATATCGGGGTCAAAGACGGAATTATTGGCGAACAGGAGCAGATCGGCGCCGGCGCGAACGGCCGAAGCGACGGTTTCCCTCAGGCCGAAATGGTTCGAGACGGCCGCCATTTGCAGATCGTCCGTCACCACAACACCGTCGAACTGCAGGTTGCGCCGCAGCAGGTTGTCGATCACAAACGGCGAGAGTGTGGCCGGACGCTCCTCATCCCAATGGCGATGAAAAATGTGCGCGGTCATCACCATGTCTACTGCCTGATGCCGAATCAGCTCGCGGTAAGGAATCAGCTCGTCCTGTGACCAGAGATTCGTTACATCCGCCATGCCCAAATGCGAATCGTGTTGCGAGCTTCCATGGCCGGGAAAATGCTTGAGGCAGCACAACACGCCGTTTTCGCGGTGACCGCGGATAAATGCCTCCGCCAAACGGGCAACGAGAAACGGATCGCTCCCGAAAGAGCGTTCCCGCATGCCGATGATCGGATTATCGGGATTGCGGTCGAGATCGACGCACGGCGCGAAATTCAGATTGATGCCCGCTTGACGCAGGGCGGCGGCAACCTTACGGCTTGTCTGCAGAACGGTTTCTGCCGAACCCGTCTCGCCCAATCGTCGGGCCGAAGGCATAACAGGAAAACCGTGCTCGGGCCGCAAGCGCACGACCTGCCCTCCTTCCTGATCGACGGCGATCAACAACGGATCGACGGCGGCCTCCTGCAGCGTGCGTGTGAGCTCGGCAACCTGTTCAAACGAGCGAATATTGCGCCCCGAATAGCCGTTGGGAACGTCTCTGTCGAATAGAATGACGCCGCCCAGGTTCAGCTCCCGAATTTGGCGCAGAATCGGCTCCAATTCGTTGGAGGCCGCGCCGCGAAAGCCGACCATTACCATTTGGCCGACGTTTTGGGTCAGACTTTCCTCGGCAAAATGCGGGACATTGCGATGTTTTGCTTCAATCGACAAAAGCGATGCCCGCACACGATTCGACGATGAGGCTATGATAGAGGCTCTCAGCCTGATACAGGGTCATGGCCTGGCCGAAATCATTCAGAGCCGAAATCCCGTCCGCCGGCACCACGGTCTTGAGCCAACGATACTCTGCCGACGCCAGCGTGTGCAGCACGCAGATGTTGGAGACCGTGCCGACGACGATCAGCGTTTTGATCTGCCAAACGCGGCAAAGGTAATGGTCGAGCGGCGTGCCGTAAAAGGCATCGTAGCGCGGCTTTTGCAGAACGAGCTCATCCTCCTGCGGCTGCAGTTCGTCGATGATCTGCCACCCCCACGTGCCTTTTACGCAGTGCTCGGGCCAAAGAGCGGTCTCCTTGTCGTTGGGTAGGTGCGTGTCGGCGGTAAAGATACGGAGCACGCCGGCAGCCCGCGCTGCATTCAAAAGCGTGCGGATCGGCTCGACGGTGACCGCCGCACTCGGGACGTACAGACTGCCTTCCGGTCGGACAAAATCATTCTGCATGTCGACGATCAGCAACGCCGTCTTTTCCGCCGTCAGCGCCGCTTCCTTTTCTACCTTGTAAGCGGGAATTTCGATCTTTCCTTTAGGAATGGCTGTATGCGACATACTTGCCTCCATTACTTCATTTGCTGCCGTTTTCCATCAGCATTTTCTCTTTCAAACGATAAAGAGTTTCCGTCAGAGAAACATGATACACGTGCGGATTGATCAATCGCTTCACGCCTGTATCCAACCGTTCGATATCGGCCTCGCGAGCCTTGCGGATCTCTTCGATCGTCGGGAACTCGTAAACACAGACACCCTCGCGAATAATTTCCACCGGCAGAGGTTCAATTGCCGAAATGTCGCGCGGCGAAATCAGGCGATTTTTGACGAAATCGATCGGATGATAGAGCCGGAATTCTTTATCGGTCGGCAAAGATTCATCGCAACAGCCGAGCACATCGGCAGCTGCTTTGCCGCGCTGATCGTAGATACGCCAGATACGTTTGACGCCGGGATTCGGCGCCTTGGTGATGTTTTCCGAAATCTTGATTGAGGGCTTCCAGGCGCCTTGAGTATGGACGGCAGTCAGTTTGTAGACGCCGCCCAAAGCCGGTGCTCCGGCAGAGGTGACCATCCGCGTCCCGACGCCGTAAATGAGGCGGCCGATGATGCGATCGGCATCCAGCCCGTATTTGGGAGCGTCTTCGGCAATTTGCGTATGGATCTGCCAGATGGTCAGCTCGTCAAGATCATTGGAGAGGACGATCGCCGCCTTGTCGAATCCCGCCTGATCGAGCATCTTGGCGGTTTCGAGCGTGAGATAAGCGAGGTCGCCCGAGTCGATGCGGACACCGATCGGCTCATGGCCCCGGCGCCGCAGCTCTTCGAACACGCGAATGGCGTTGGGCACGCCGCTGCGCAGGGTGTCGATGGTGTCGACGAGCAGGACGCAGTTTTCGGGATAGAGCTCGGCAAAGGCGCGAAAAGCGTCCAATTCGCTGTAACCCAGCGTCAGGAAAAGCTGCACCATGCTGTGCGCGTGCGTGCCCTTGGGCGGAAATCCGAGGACAATGGATTGGCCGACGTTGGAAGAGTAATCGGCGCCGCCGATCAGCGCCGCGCGGACGGCAGCATTTGCCCCCAGATCATGCGCTCGACGAAGGCCGAACTCCAAGACCGGCCTTCCCTGCGCAGCCATTTTGATCCGGCAGGCTTTTGTGGCAATCAAAATTTGAAAGTTCAGTTTATTAAGCAGAGCCGTCTCCACGATTTGCGCCGGAACGATCGGACCGCGAACCGTGGTCAACGGCACAAAAGGATGAACGACGCGGCCTTCGGGAATGGCGGAAAGCGAGAGAGAGGAAAAGTCGCCGTGCCGGCGCAGATAGTCGAGAAAATCCTGGTGGAAAACCGGCCGCCCGCTGCGGTCGCGCTGCGCCGCCAAGGCTTCGAGTTCCGCCTCGCCGAAGCGTGCCTTTTGCATCCAGCGGCAAAAGGGTTCCAATCCCGCATTGATGCAGAAACCCGCTTTATGCGCTCCGTAATCGGGAGTATCGCGAAAATAGTGTTCGAATTGAACGAGGGTATCCTGCAGGCCCAGTCGGTAATAGAGCTGAGCCATGGATAATTGATACTGATCGGTAAACAGAATGCCGCTGCTAAGTTCGTTCATGATGCTGTCAGTTTGTCAAGAATTTATAGATCGTCGTAGAGCGATAGACTTGACCGGGACGCAACACGACGCTCGGAAAGTCAGGCCGATTGGGCGAATCAGGAAAGTGCTGCGTCTCCAGGCAGAGGCCGCTGCGATGCGCATAGACGACGCCGTTTTTACCCTTGATCGTTCCGTCCAAAAAGTTGCCGCTGTAAAACTGCAGACCGGGCTCGGTGGTATAGATCTCCATCACTCGTCCGCTGACGGTGTCCGATAGCGTCGCAACGCGACGAAGAACGCCGTTTTCGCCGTTGAGGACCCAATTGTGGTCATAGCCGCCGCCGTTGGCCAGCTGCTCGTCCTGCTGATCGATACGCTCGCCGATGCGCGTCGGCGTGCGAAAATCAAAGGGCGTGCCTTCGACCGGCGCCGGTTTGCCGACCGGAATCAAGCCCGCATCGACCGGAAGATAATAATCGGCATCGATCTGCAGCAGATGATCGAGGATGGTCGAGGCGCCGCCGTCGCGCAGGTTGAAATAGCTGTGATTGGTCAAATTGCAGACCGTCGGCTTGTTCGTCTTGGCCAAGTAGTCGATCTGCAGCGCATTGTCGTCTGTCAGGGTAAACGTGACGCGCGCGTACAATTCTCCCGGGTAGCCCTCTTCGCCGTCGGGGCTGACTCGACTCAGCTCAATCGCCGCCTTGTTTTTCCCCCTGCGCGCCTTGGCTTCCCAGATCTGCTTGTCGAAACCTCGAACGCCGCCGTGGAGATGATTGGCGCCGTTGTTCTGCGCCAGCCGATACTCGACGCCGTCCAGGGTAAATCTGCCTTGGGCGATGCGATTGCCGTACCGCCCGATCGTCGAGCCGAAATAGGGTGAGGCCTTGAGATAACCTTCCAAATTGTCATGGCCCAACACAACATCACCCAAAACGCCGTTCTTATCCGGTACCCAAAGCGAGACGATCGTTCCGCCATAATTGGTAATCTGCACTTTCATACCGGACTGGTTAGTCAGCGTAAAAAGCTCTACCGGTTTGCCGTTTGCAGTCCCGAAAGGCTCTCTCTGCACGGAGATGCTCATATACTGCTCACTGCACGAAAGGGACAGGATAACCGCGGCTATCAATGCCGGACGCGCTATAACTTTCATCGGTTACACCTCATGATTTTGGTAATTGTTGAATCTATCAGTCGTTATGGCCGAAAAATTGTTCGATTGGAAGCAATTTTTAAAAATCTTCCTCCTCCGTTTCCTGTGGCGGTTCTTCGGTTTCGAAGAAATAGATAAAAAGGCCGCCGGCTATGAATCCGCCGATATGGGCAAACCAGGCGACGTTGCCGGAGTGAGGGGACATGCTGTTAAAGATTTGAATGAGAAACCATCCGCCCAACACCAGAATGGCGGGAACACGAAAGACGCGCCACATCCAAAAGACCGGAAAAATCGGTATGAGCAGATGGACGCGGGCAAAGGGATATCGCAGAGCATAGGCTCCGAGAACGCCGGAAATGGCGCCGCTCGCTCCGACCATAGGCACGGCAGAATGCGGCTCCAAAAAAGCATGCACAAAAGCCGCGACGATACCGCAAAAAATGTAAAAAAAGAAAAACCGCCAATGACCGGTCAGACCCTCGACATTATCGCCGAACATCCACAAATACCACATGTTGCCCACGAGATGCATAATGCCGCCGTGGATAAACATCGAGGTAAAGACGGCATGCAGATTCTCGCCGCGTAGAATGACCTGCGGTACGGCGCCGAAAGCATAAAAGAACTTTTCCACGAAACGAGAGGGCAAGGTGACTTCATAGATGAAAACAAGGCCGTTGACGATAATCAACAGCAGAGTGACGAGCGGAAACAAGGTCCGCGGGTTGTCGTCGCGCAGGGGAATCATGACGCCCTCTATTCGATGGTAAAAGTATGCTTCAAAGACGCGGCGTTGCCGCTTTTATCGCGCACAAACAACTCGACGGTATGATTGCCGGGCGCCAGCGGCTCTTCCGGCACATAGAACAGAACCTCCCGCTCGTAATCGTACTCGGCAATGACTTTGCGGCCGTCGAGCTTTAATACACGGCTGTTCTCACCGCCGATACCGGATAAATTGTCGCGAAACGAAGCCTTGAGCATGGGCCGACGCGTCTTGATGCTGCTCTTGTCTGCCGGCAAGAGATAGGCAATCTGCGGCGGCTGAGAGTCGCGCGCCAGAACAAAGACTCCGAGGCTTTTCGCCCGCGCCGAAACCGTGCATGCCTGGCCGTTGAGCACATTGTCCAAAAAGAGCAGCGAGTTGCCGCTTTTTTGGTAGACGCCCAATTGCCGCGGCGCCGGTTCGCTCTCAGGATAGCGAAGAATGACCCGCACGCCGCTGTTCAACGGCACGTCGCTCGGCTCGAAACGATAGGCGTGACCTACGACTTGATACGCGCTGATGTTTTTCTCCACATAGCTCCTGACAAAGAGGTCCTTAAAGAGCGACGTCTTTTCGAAAAAAAGCGAACACAGGCCGTCGTCGCTCTGCAAAAGCCGCTCCTTGCCGACCGGCACGGTCATGAAATTGAGTGTTTCCCGTTGCTCGTTTTGCGGCTGAGAGGCGGCTGATATGGACAGCACGAGAGGACCGGTTTGGCAGTCCGACAACGGCCATGCCCCGATATAGGTCACGGAACCCGCCTTGCGGACAGGCAAAGTAAAGATTTTCCTTTTGCAGATCTCTCCGCGCACGATCGGCTCTCCCAATCCCGGACGCTGAGCCGTAAAAACCAAGCGAATATAACGATCATAGAAACGAAAAGCCACATCGTAAAGGTGGATGGATTCTTGTTCCGGCACCGACTGGAGTTCTTCCATCTCTTCTTCATCATCATGCGGGGGTACAACAACCGACTCTCCTCCGTCAACCCAAAGACGGCCGGCGACTTCTGCCGCATTCCCCCAATAATCGAAGGTGCGGATGACGAACCGGTGCGATGTCCCCTTCAATCGCACGACGCCTTTGGGGATTTCGACGATGCCCTCCTGCTCCTTTTCTCCATCGGTAAAATCGACGACGCCGTAATAGGGTGCATCCACAGGATAAAAGGGCAGCCGATTGCCGAGATCGCGGTAAAGGTTATAAAACGTGCCCGTGCCGCGCACCCGCTGACGAAAGTCGCGGTCCAGGTTGAAATGGTTGTTGAAAGCAATGGGATAACCGTCGCACCGTGAGGCAAAGATCAGCTGATCGTCGATCCATAATTCGCTGCCGTAGATGCCGAAGCGGTGATCGGCGCCTTCCATCTGATCAAAGGCGGAAACGCCGAACCCGATGCGGCCGTGAACGGCAACCGGCCGGTTGATTTCATACTGTCCGCCGCCTTTGGCAACCGGATAGAGAATGACCGGCTCATAATCGTGATCGACGCTCGAAAAGGCGTCCAGCGGCTGAATGAGCACTTTGGTGATCACCGGCCTGACGTTGTCCTCGACGAAATAGCCGCGCCGAAAAGGATTGACGGGATTTCCGTGCTCGTCGCGAAGTTCGAAATGGAGATGGGGGTAACCGACCCCGCTGTCGCCGGTATAGGCAACGATTTCGCCCTGTTTGACCGAAAATTTATCCTTGGTAAGAAAGAGCTGTATCTCATAGCTTTCCTGCGCCGCCTGTTCGCGCTTTACATAGTCCTGAATGGGATCGGCAAAGCGCTCTAAATGCGCATAAAGCACCGTTTCGCCGGTATCCAGGGTCAAATAGAGCGCTCGGCCGTAGCCGAAGGGCGAGACGCTGATGCGTGACACATAGCCGTCGCGCACGGCAAATACCGGAAAGCCCGTCTGTCCCCACGTTTTGATGTCGATGCCGGCATGAAAGCGGCCGTTGCGCGACTCGGCAAACGAAGAGGTCAGCAGACGGCTTGCTTCCGTTGGCCAAAAGTACTCCTCGGCCGAGAGGACGAGAGGAAACAAAAATAGCAGCAAGAGTCGTTGGGCTTTAGGCAAATTTCTTCTCCGCAGTAATTTTGTCTAAAATTTGCGCCAACAGCGCCGTCTGGCGGCGGCGGTCGAATGCTTGGACAAATGCGTTGTCTCGAACACCTGCCTGAGGAGGCGAATCGATGAACTCGATCAAGCGCCTGCCGATTTCCTCCGGCCGGCGCGAGGTAACGATCACGGCTCGGGAATAGGCCCGCAGCAGGTCATTGGTCGGATGACTGTTGCTGATGACGAACATCGGTTTTTGTGCGCCGATGTACTCAAAGGTCTTGCCGGGAATAAAGGTGTCGCTCGGTTCGGCGTCGACCAGCAGCAGGAGGCCGTCGGCTGCGGCCAGAAAAGATACGGCCTTGCGGTGCGGGTGATGGCCGAGCAGCGTCACCCACTCGGCGAGGCCCTCCGCCGCGACTTTATCAGCCAAACTCGCGCTCATGTCCAAACCGACGAACAGCACCCTGATTTTGTTCTGCAGCGAGCGGTCCATCCTCATCGCCCAGGCCAGACCCTTTAAAAACGGCGCCGGATCGGCCCAGCGGTTGACGGTGCCGCTGTAACAGAGCGTAAACCTGACGTTTTTGGGCTTTGGGTCTATTGCAAAATCTTCGGGATCATAACCGTTGGTAATGACCCAGCCTTTTTTATTCCGGTCGGCCTCGGGCAGAAGGCTTTCGAGTATAGCCTTGGAACAGGCGACGATCGCATCGGCCGAGGCGACGACGCGGCGCTGCAGCTGGAGATTGCGGCGTCTGGCGAGATCGTTCGGTTCGCTGACCACGTGACTTCCTGCCCAGCCGTCGCGAAAATCGGCCAGCCAAGGCAGTTTGAAAAGCGCGGCTGCCCTCCTGCCGATCAGATGCGTCGAATGCGGCGGTGAAGTGGTCAAAAGCGCATCGAACGGTTTTTGCCTGACAAGCTCCTTGACCGCCGTCAATGCATGGCACCGCCATAAAATTTTGACATCCGGCTGAAACAACAACGGCATCAGCTTTCGATTCAATATGCCGAAAAGTCCTTGTTCCGTACCGGACGGCGCGCCGGTTCGCTTCTTTCCCAAGCGCGCCAAAAGCCTCTGCGGATCCCATGACTCGGTCCGCACGACTTGCGCATCCGCCACATCGTTCATCAGGGACTCATCTTCGGCCCAATAGAGAACCGGCTTTACCGTCACCACAGTCGGCTGCCAACCGAACTGGGGCAGATATTTGACGAATTTGGCGATGCGCTGCGTGCCGCCGAGTCCCAAGGGCGGAAAATAATAGCTCAGAATCAACAGCCGCTTCATCGTTGCGCTCCGGCAATGCGAATCTTTTCCTGCAGCTTGAATCCCAGCCGCAAAAGACGCGCAGCGGGATTGCGCAACTGTCGACGCCATCTTTTTGCCGCCGCTTTGAATTCATCCTCATTGAACAGGTCGCCCAAAACGTCAAAAAGCCGCGCGTGCAGTTCCTGATACATGGGCGATGCGGCGCGCGGAATGCGATACAAGTCGTAACGCGTCCAAAATCCCAGATCCCAGTCGCGCCATCTTTTTTTGAGGCCTTCGATCACGTGGTGCACCAAAGCCCTCATTTCCTGATCATCGAAAAAGACGGCATAATCGTAGACGCCGAGCAGCGCAAAAATGCCGCCGTTCAGCACGTGCACCGGCGGCTCGACCGGATATTCCTGGAAAAAGACGGTGCCGTCCGCCAGCGGCGCCGCAACCCCTCCCTCCGCGTAATCGTATAAAAAGACGCGCACCGCCGCGCGACTGACGCGCAAATAGTCTTCGTTCGGAGCAACGCTATAGCAGCGAAGCAGCAGAGAGAGCGCCTCTCCCTGCGCCATGGCCGAAATCCACGGCGGATAGGGTCCGTAGAGCGGAAAGCCGTACTCGTAAATCCACGCCAGCGATTCGTTTTTCCACGGCCGACAATTGGCAACCAGCCAATCCGCGCAGCGGAGGGCCGTCTGCAAAGCGGCATCGGCGCCTTTTTCCGCCCAGCGCTGCAGGTTGTATAAACCCCATTGGGCCGTGGTGATGGCGTTATAGCGCAGGCCGATAGGCGGCCCATACTGCACGCGCGGAATGCCGTCGGCGTCGAAATCGTAGGAGAAATTTTCCAGCCCCTCCCACCTTACGGGATAAGAAAGATCCAATTCCTTCATCGCGAAAATTCTTTCGATAAAGAGGCGGCAGGCGCAAGCAGATAATCGGTTTTGACGCGTTTCATGGCGGCAAAGATGTTTTCTTTGGCGTTGGGCACATCGGCTTCGAGCGCTGCCAGCAACTCCTTAATGTACTGACGCTTCGAATTGCCGGCCGTCGGACACTCTTGATCGATCGGTTCAAGACCTCGTTCGCGGGCGAATTTCTCCACCAGTTCCTTTTCGATATACATCATGGGACGGAGGATGGTATATTTGCCCTGAAACACTTCCAAACGCGGCGGCATGGTGCTGATCTCTCGGCTGTAGATCATGTTCAGAAGCAGCGTTTCGATAATGTCATCTTTGTGATGGCCGAAAACGATCTTTTGACAGCCGAGGCGCTCGGCGGCTTCGAAAATATGTCGTCGGCGGATGCGGCTGCATAAAAAGCAGGGATTTTCGCGGTTCTCGTCGCTGTGCGCATAAGGGCCGATTTCGGTGCGCACGATCTCTCCCTCTACGCGGCGCGAGGCAAAGAACCCGCTCATTTTGCGGCAGCGCTCCTCGGCATGTTCGCCGAAACCGAGATCCACATAGACCGCTGCGGCGCGCATGTTTTCACCGTAAACGACCAAGTGATCCGCCAAAAGATCGACCAGCGCCATGGAATCGATGCCGCCCGAGACGGCGAACAGCACGCCGTCGCCGTCCTGAAACATCCGGTATTCGTAAACGGCTTTGTCGATGCGCGCCAAAAGCGTGCGATGCAGTCGCGTCATTTCGGCACTTCCCGCATGCTGTTCAACTCTTCCTCCAATCGGCGCAGCAGGTTCTCCATAAAGCCGTCGATCTGCGACAGATCGACATCAGTGGTGCGCTTTGCCAGTTCCAGCTCCCGCTCGCCTTCCTCCAGCTCGCCGGCGTCGATGTGCGCCAAGCCTTTTTTGTAAAGAACGATCGATCCCCAGGTGCCGCTTTGCAGCTCATCGGCGAGCTGCAGCGCTTCGTCATAGAGACGTTGCGCCTTGGGATAGAGCCGCCGCTCCACGGCCGCATCACCCGCTTTGACGAGCGAGCGCAAGGCATCCTCCGGCCGGTTGCTGCTGCGGTAGAAACGCACGGCGGCTTCATAACTGCGCTGCGCCCGCGTCCACTGTTTTTTGCCTGCGGCGATGTCGCCCAAGTGCTCCTCGCAATTGGCAAGATTCTGAACCTCTCCCAGCAGCTCCAGAGCATCGGCGGCGGTTTCGAAATGCGCCTCCGCCTCGTCGGTCAGCAAATCCTTCAAAGCGACGCCGAGATGAAAATGGGCATAGGCAGTCTCTCTTTCGGCGCCGGCCTCCTCGGCGACCTGCAGGCCTTTTAGAAGATAGTCGCGCGATTTCAGCAACGAGTTGCTTTGCCGCATAAGAATGCCGAGCTGAATGTAGATGCGAGCCGTCATCAGCTTGTCGCCGATCGCCGTGTAGCCTTCGATGCTCTCATCAAAACGTTCCCATGCCTCCAGCTTCCGATCGACGGCAAAGAGGAGCTCGCCGAGACGGTACTGCACAAAAGCCGCCGCTTCGATATCCCCCAGCTGCTGAGCGGCGTCCAACGCACTCTGCAAGTGTTCCTCGGCGGCGCCGAACTGGGCAAAGCGCTGCTCCAGGGCGGCCGCTTCCAGGGCGGTCAAAAAAGCACCGAGATGATTTTTTCGGCGGCGAAAGGAGGCGCAGCTTCGCTGAAAAAGATCGGCAGCCTCGCGTTCTTTTCCTGCCCGAAGAAAATGCACCGCCAAGTTGGCGCCGAGCCAGTCGTATTCTTCTGATTCCGCATCATAAAAAGGCCCCAGGCGGCGATAGAGCTCGATCAGACGTTCATGATGTGCCGGGTCGGTAGTGGAATCCGCCTCCAGCAGTTGAATGCGCTTGAGAAGCAGCGGCTGCTGCAGCGCCGCGGGTATTTCGCCTTCCTCCTGCGGGTGCAGCAGAACCGCGCCCAAGAGCCGCACCACGGCCATATCGGCCGGCACAGGGAAAATAGTAAATTGCCGCAAAGCAGGCCAATGAGGCAGGCGATTGCCCAAGGCGCGCGCCCGCAAAGAGGCGCTGGGCAACACTATGCGGCCTAAACCGTTTGGTTCGCTCAGAGAGACCAGCGCATCGACGCCGAGCAGCGTAAAAAGCGAATCCGCGAGAATTTCCAGAGTGACATCAGCCGGACGTTCGATCACCGGCACGGCCAGCGGCGGCACGTTGCGCGGCGTCACCAACTGACTGTAGCGGCGCACCGTAATCGGCGCCGAGGAGAAATCGCTGCTGTTCGGCCGAATCAGCAGCGCAGCTGCGCGTTGCCGCGAGGAAACCGGAAAGCCGTAGGCAGTCTTGAGAGCGATAAGATCCTTAATAAACTGCTGCATGCGTCGTCTTTCGCGGCCGAATTCCTGCGGAGAGAGCGAGATGTGATTGAACTCGTTGATCAGCGTGTAGGAGGGAAATTCATAGGCGGTCAGATGGCCGCTGTAGCCGGTTTTGTTTTTTTCGAGGGTGACATAAATGACGGCCTGCAGTCCGAACCGGCGATGAACCTGGAGCGGGATCGTATCGCCGTATTGTTGCCAGTCGAAGAGAAAGGGTCGGCCGATGCTGCGCTGTATAGAGTCGACCGGCACAAAGCGCAGTCCGTCCGTCGCTGCAGCATCCGCAATGAACGCCTCGTATAACCGGTCGAGCGCAGCGGTTTCCTTCTGCGTTTCCGTGGTCACCGCATACCATTTGCGCGCGGTAAGGGTCAGGGCGGCCTCAGCGCTGAAAGTTCGGGCAGTGCACAATCCGATAAAGATCAGTAAAAATCTCGCCGCTCTTTCTTTCATGCGCATAAATTCACAACGATCAGTTTCGGTACAAAGCCGGGGAGGTTCTTTTGGCTGTATATCAACTATGAGCCTACGCATTGTTTGAGGTCGACGACTTTCCATTATCGATCACCGACGATCTTGCTGCGGTCCGAGACAGTCGCTGATAATTGCTTTGCACACTGAACCTTTCTATTCGTCGATTCTCATTCTGGTCGTCAATTCCATCGGCAAGGTCACCGCTGCGCATAGCCGAATGACCGGATGAAGCTCACGTCTGCCGAAATGCGGCGAATGAGGCGCCTCTTCGACTTTGATGGTCAGCGCCGTCGAAGCTTCGAAGCTGAGCCGCAAACTCAATTCATTAAACGAGCAGACCAGCGCATCTTCGGCATAGCCGATGCGGCAGGGCGCCAAGTGAAAATAAGCATCCGCGCGGTGAATTCCAACCCCTTGCACGCGATCGATGATCATAAAGCCGCCGTCGATGCGCCTTACCTCGCGCGACAGCTTGATCGGACGATAACCGTCGTGCTCGGCCCGAAAGCCGATCTCAGATTCCTGCAGCTTCTGCAGGGCTGCTTGGGGACGCTTTCCCCACTGGAACGGGCCGAGCGGTTGTGCCGGCTCGCGGCCGTCGATGATCAGTGTACTGTGCGCGCGGGCGCTGCGGAACCAGTCGCGCTCCTTGCCGGCGCCCAAATAGAGATAGGTACCGGCATCGATCAAGACCGGTTTCCCGTCGACGCTCATCCAGACGGCGAGAAAATCGGCATGGCCGTGCGCCGCCAAACGCCCAAGGCCGAGCGGTCCGCCGTCCAGCACCAACTTGAGCGAATGCCTGCCTGCTTGAGTAGAAAGGACAGCGTACCCGCCGCACCGGAAAAAGCGCATTGCTTCTTTGCTGTGAGCTTTTCCATTATTTTGACTCAAAGATTGTCGGAACAGCCAAAAGGCAGCGCGATCCTTTCTCTGCTCCCGCGGCTTTTGCGTGTCCTCCATGGTCGCCAGGACGCGAAGCGGCGAGACGGGCGGCTCGAAAAACGGCAGAGCAGCGCCGCCGTCCTCGTCGCCGATATTCGGAATATAGCCGTCATCGGCGAGGGCGCAAAGGAAATCGGCCATGCGATGCAAAAGAATCGTCACTTCTTCCGGCATCGTCTCCCCAAATAAACGGGCAGCCGAGAGCGCCGCCAAGCCGTATTCGATGAGGTACGCCTGATAGGCGACGCTCTGTTCCTTGGCAACGCCGTCCTCGAACACCTGATGCGGAAAGCTGTCCTGAAACAATCGAAAGCCGCGCCGGCACAGCCGCTCGGCCGCAGGCAGAACCGGCGCATAAAATCCGGCGTAGATCAAACCGACCGCCTCTCCGACCAGATGGTTGTTGGCCGACGAGCCGACTGACAGGTGCTGACTGATAAACTGCAGATGCCGTTCCACGGCGCAAAAGATTCTTCGTACCAGATGCTCGTCAAGCTGCGGCGCTTCGTGCGCCAGGATCAACGCCCAGGTCCAGGCGATGAGCCGCAGCGCACACTCTAACGCGCTCGCCCAGTTAATACCCAGCGGATAGGGATTTTTGTTCAGCCAATCCCGCCACTGCTCGAACAACGCCTCGGCATACTCTTCCCGATGAGTGCTCCGCCAAGCTTCGGCGAGCGTGACAAAGTGCCGGCAGCGGTTGAGTTCCCACACATAACGCACCTCTTTGACCAGGCGCGGTGAAAAATAATCCATCCGCCTGCCGAAGACAAGCGGCAGGGATTTTTCGGCCAAAGGATCGTAATGCCAAGGGACAGTTTTATCGCCGATCAACTGTCGGTCTAAAGCTGAAAAGCGATAGTGTACCGCATCCTCGGCGCAACGTAAAAGTTGGTCTAAAGCCTCAGGATTTCTTTGATAAAAATCACCCACAATGCGGTCGTCGGCGACATCTATATGAAAGAGCCGAGCCTGGCGGAGCGGCGTTTTTTCAGAAAAAGAGGCCCGTGTATAATAATCGGGTCGACCAAGGTATTTGAGGTACTCGTAAAAGTCCGTCAACGCTTGTCGACCGCGACTCGCCAGCTCGACCGGCGTCATGGCTGACAAACGGCAGAGTTTTAACCGCAACGCATTCATTCTTCACGGATCCATTCCGAATCGCGGCCGGCGCCGAGGCTTGCGGCGCGCGTGATCGCGTCCTTGCCGAAGCGGGCGCGGATGCGGTCCATCACTTCATCAGCCTTGTGGGACGGACTCTCCTGCGCGCCGAAAAGGGTCAGTTGGCGCTCGCAGGATGTCAGACGAGAGACCGCCACGCCGAGAAGGCGAACCGGAGTTCCATGGCGTTCAAAGCGGCGAAAGAGATCGACGGCCGTGGCGAAAATCTCGGCAAAATGGTCGACCGGCTCGGCCAGTGTGTGCGAACGGGTAAATGTGGAAAAATCGTGCAAACGAATCTTTAATGTCACGGTTGATCCGGCCAGGCCGTATCGCCGCATTTCGTGCGCCAGCTCGTTGCAAAGAAACCGTAGGGTCGCGGTCAATTTTTCTTCGTCATTGACGTCTTGTTCAAAGGTGATCTCGCGGCCGATGGATTTGGCGGACGCTTCGCCGCCGACCGGCCTTTCGTCAATGCCTTGTGCCAAGCGATGATAGTGCAGACCGGCTTCGCCAAATATTTTGTAAAGCTCATGGCGCGGAAAAGCCGCCAAGTCGCCGATGGTGCGGATGCCGAGCGCCTCGAGCCGCGGCAGCGTTTTTGCCCCCACGCCCCACAGCCGCGAAATCGGCAGCGGCGCCAGAAAGGACTGGACTTCCTCTTCGCGGACAATCACCAGCCCGTCCGGCTTGCGCAGGTCCGAGGCAATCTTGGCAATAAACTTGTTGGGCGCCAGTCCCACGGAAGCGGTCAAACCGGTCTCCTGCCGTACGCGCGCTTTGATGCGGCGGGCGGTTTCTTCCGGCGAGCCGAAGAACTTTAACGTGGAGGTAATATCGACAAAAGCCTCGTCGATGCTGATCGGCTCGACCAGCGGCGAAAATTCGCCCAAGATCTGCATGATTTGCCGCGAAATCTCACCGTAGCGTTTGCCGCGCGGCCGGACAAAAACCGCCTGCGGACAACGGCGGTACGCTTCCGAAATCGGCATGGCCGAGCGAATGCCGAAGGCGCGCGCTTCGTAACTGCAGGTCGACACCACCCCGCGCCCTTTGCCGCCCTTCGGGTCGGCGCCGACCACCACCGGTTTACCGCGCAGCTCGGGAAAATCGAGCTGCTCCACGGCGGCAAAAAAAGCGTCCATATCCAGGTGCAGAATCCAACGGCTCATCGTCTCCCTCATCCTTACCGCAGCAACGCGGCCGAACGATCAAGCCTCTTCCGCAACGCGCTGTACAAATAAATCGATCAGATGCCGCCACTCGCGGCTGCAGGTGTAGGAGCTGACCGTCAGTCGCGGATCGGGATTACCGGTGATCATGCAGGAAACGCGTCTTCCCGCCGCATACAACGCCAAAACCCGTTTTCCGGCAGCCAGTGCTGCGCCGATCTCATACCCCACCCCTAAGGACGGAGCAGAGATTTCCGCAATGACGGCATCGGCGGCCCGCAGCCAGGCCATGTCGCGTTCATAAATCTGTTGCGCGGAAAACTGACGCTCGAGCTCCCATACATTGGGCGCAATAATGTGCTCGGTCGGCACTGTATGGCCGAGAGCCTGGAGGTAGCACACCATCTCGCCGTAAATATCAGCAAACTCTCTGCTGCCGGCAATCGAGCCGCAAAAATAGATGACCAAGGCGCTTCCTTTGGTTTAAGGTTTTTCCACCACAATATAGGACCGCACGCCCTCGTGCACTGCTTTAAGAGCGAACGGTTCTAGTCCGATTTTTTGAATAAAAAAATAAACACGCAAAGAAAATTTGTTGAAAAACGCTTCGTTCCAGGCTCCGAACCGCTGTGAACGCAGCAGACGATTGATCAGCCGACCGAGCAGCAGCAGCGCCGCCGGCAGCTTGGCGGCATACTTGACCTCTTTTTCCAAAGTGCCGCTCTCGATGAGTCGTAAACCGGCGCGTTCGGCCATCTCGGCGAGTTCCTCGGGACGGTAGGCGGTGTGATAGTAGAGGTCGCCCCACGCGCCGCGCACACCGGCCGCCGACATGCTGCCCATTCTGACCCACACCGGCCGCCTGCCGCGGTAGTTGGGAGTAGTAATCAGGGCACGGCCGCTGCGCTTTAGGACATGCGCGATGGACTCCATCACCCGATTGGGGCGAAAACAATGCTCGATCACTTCGCTGCACAACACGACGTCGAAACTGCCTCCGCGAAAGCACTGCATCCGTTCCGCATCCGCGGCGACATAGCAGATCTTGGGTTCGCGGCGGGCCTTTTTCAAGACCGTCAGACTTAAATCGGCGCCGTATCGTTCGCCGCCGTTGTAGGCGGCCAAGTACATGCCGCGGTTGCAGCCGATCTCCAGCAGCCGTCCTCGCTGCTGCGACAGCCACTGCAGGACGAACGCCCGGCGTAAGCGACCGCGCAACGTCGCATAGACCGCATCCTCCTCATCATAGTGCTCGCCGACCGAATTATAGAACTCGGTCAACGGCTGTCTGCTCATGCTAACCTCCCGCTTAATCGCCGCAACACGGCGCGGACCACCTCGCGTTCGTTCTTTTCATAAAAGCGGAGCAGGCTCAGCAGCAGCGGAAAACTGAGGAAAATTGTTGCCCGCAGCAATAAATGTCCGGCAGCCAATGAGCTGCGTCCGACAAAGAAACAGACGGCAACCGCCAGGGCCATTTTTACGATCCGCCCCCATTCATAGTTCACCGCATAAAAGCGGTGATTGACGAAATACTGAACCACCGCCATCACGACATAAGCGACCACCCTCGCCCAGGCGGCGCCGACGAATCCGAACAGCGGAATGAGCGTATAGAGCGCGATGACGTTGGTGACAATGCCGGCGCCGGTGATGAGCGGCAACCAGCCGGTCTTTTTTTCCAAGTAGATGCCGATGATGAAATTGAGATAGGCGGCAAAAGCGATGTAGGCCAGGAAAATGATCGGCACCACCACGGTTCCGGACCAATATTCCTCGCCGAGAAGCGTCATGCGGCCGATCCGCAGCCGCACGATGTCGTCGATGAACAGAGAAAAGAACAGAAACACAAGGCTGCAGGCCAGCAGCAGGTAGGTCAGCACCTTTTTAAAGATCTCCTTGGCGTCCGGCTGCTTGACCGTGGAGAGGAAAAACGGATGCCAGGCAAAGCGGAAGGCGGCGATGAACAACGCCATGAACATGCCCAACTTGGCGCTGGGGCCATAAAGGCCGACCGCCTCGACCGAGTCGAGCTTTTCGAGAATAATCTTGTCCAATGTATCCATCAGGTTGACCGAAAGCGTCGCCGGCAGATACGGCAGGCCGAATTTCAAAAGATCGCGCAGGGTCGGCCTGGAAAAGGTGAAGCGAAAATGCTTCAGGCAGATCGGCAGCATGATCACAAAGGTCAGCGCCGACGCCCAAAAATTGCCGATAAAAATCGCCTCGAGCCCCATCTTGAGGCGGACGATGAAAAAGGTGTTCAGGCCGAAATTCAGGCAGACATTGATGAACTTGAAAAAGATGAACCAGCCCGGTTTTTCCTCGGCGCGCAGGATGAGAAAAGGCATCAGAGTCAGCGAGTCGAAGAACAGGATGGCGACCGACCAGGTGATGAGGCGGTTGAGATCAAGCCCCAACCGGTGGATGTCGGGACTGAACAGACGCTGCGCAATGGGCGCGCGGAAAATGTGGATCAGCAGCGAAAAAAACAGCGACGTTGCAAACAAGGTGATAAAGGCGGTGGAAAAGACGCGATTGCGGGTGGCGGTGTCGTCCTCGATAATGTAAAAGCGAAAGAACGCCGTGTCGAGGCCGTAAGAATAAATGATGGTGAGGATGGCGATATAGGAAAAGATCAGCGTATAAACGCCCAAAAGGTCTTGAGAAAAGGTATTGGTATACAGCGGTATGAGCAGAAAGACGATCATCCGGTTGAGGATGTGTCCCATGCCGTAAACCATGGAGTGTTTAAAAAGGCGCTTGACGCCGGAAAGGACGGACATTCACTTATTCCTTTTACTTTAATGCGGCAAAAATACGCAAATTCAGCGAAAAGTAAAAGCGCGGTGTCGGGGGCAAAGGTCCAATGTCGAAGGTCAAAGGTCGAAAGTCGAAGGTCCAAAGTAAAAAGACGATTCCGAAAGCGAAAATTATAGGACAATTGTAGGTCGTAGCGCGGGCTTTATCCCGCACCCGCAGCGCAATCTAACGCAGCGCGAGATTCATCTCGGGCCCATAGGGCGGGATTTATCCTGTGCCTATTCAAAACCACCCTATAAAATTCAACCGGCGTGAAGCACATCGGCAGGGCCCGTTTTGTCGCCTGCTGCCGGCTTCAAAAAGCAAGGCGGGATTAAAACCCCGCCCCGCAACTCTTTTCCCTCTCCATTCTC
>JAPDQV010000034.1 GCA_034505495.1 candidate division KSB1 bacterium
GGCAACCGAGCCTTTGCCGTTCGTTCCGGCAATATGAATAAACTGCACATTATCCTGCGGCCGCCCCAGTTCGGCAAGCATGGCATTCATGCTCTCCAAGCCCAATTTCCAGCCGAGGGAAATGCGGCTGTCGAGAAAATTCAGCGCCTCGGAATAGGTCACCCTTTTCAGACTCGATAGATTACCGTGATCGGTTTCGGACAAAGTTAAGGTTTGATGCCGTATTGCTTGAGCTTTTTGTGCAGATTGGCGCGATCCGTCTGTAAAAGCTGGGCTGTGCGGCTGACATTGCCGTTGCATCGCTGGAACGCTTCTTGAATCAGACGCCGCTCAAAGGCTTCGACCTGCAGGCGAAGCGGCAGATCAGACGGAAGCGTCGATTCATGAGTAGAGGAAACAGTGCTGCCGACAAACGGTTTGAGATCGGCGGCATCCACGGTGTCGCCGGGCACCAAAATACTCAATCGCTCGACCAAATTACCCAACTCGCGAATATTTCCCGGCCAATGATAGGACTGCAGCAGCGTCAGCGCTTCGGATGTAAAGCGCTTCGGGCGCTTGCCGCTTTTGGCGGCATAGAGCTGCGAAAAATGGGCGACCAGTTCGGGAATATCCTCGAGTCGTTCGCGCAGCGGCGGAATCTGCAGCAGGATTACGTTTAATCGAAAGAACAGATCCTGACGAAACGTTCCGCGTTCGAGCTCCTTTTTGAGATCCTTGTTGGTGGCGGCAATGATGCGGACATCGAAGCGGATCGGCTGCGTGCTGCCCAGAGGCGTAAATTCGTTTTCCTGCAGCACGCGCAGCAGTTTTGCCTGCGTTTCGAGCGTCATATCGCCGACTTCGTCGAGAAGCAGCGTGCCGCCTTCCGCCGCTTCGATCAGCCCGATTTTGCGTCGGGTCGCGCCGGTAAAAGCGCCTTTTTCATAGCCGAACAATTCGCTTTCGATCAGCTCTCTCGGCAGCGCGGCGCAGTTCAATTGCACAAACCGGCCTTTTCGGCCGCTTTGCCGGTGAATTTCGCGCGCGGCCGGTTCCTTTCCGGAGCCGCTTTCGCCGACGATCAGCACCCGCCCCACCGACGGCGCAATCTGCCGAATCGTCGCGCGCAATCGCTGCATGGCGGGCGAGGAGCCGACCATCGCATTTTCCAGCTCCAGACGGTCGTAAAGATTCTTCATCTCGGCATCTTGGCGGCGCCGCTCGGCGATGCGCTCCATCTCTAAAAGGACTTTATCGGGCGTAAGCGGTTTTTCCATAAAATCGTAGGCGCCTGATTTCACTGCCTGCACCGCCGTCGCAATGTCGCCTTGGCCCGAAATCATGACCACGGTCATCTCCGGCTGCAGGGCCAGAGCCTCCGGCAACAGCTCCAAGCCGCTCATCTCGGGCATAACAACGTCGCAAAACATGACATCCACAGCCCGATTCTGCAGTTCTGCTAAAGCTTCATTTCCGTTACTGCAGAGCGAAACGCGATGTCCCTCTTTTTCGAGCAGCCATTGCAGAGCGCTGCGTACGCCTTCGTCATCATCGACAACGAGTACCCTCACTGCACCCTCCCCTCGTTATCAGCCGCAAGCCGCGCAATTCGCTCGGCGTTTTCGACGGTTGCGCGCAGAGAAACGACAATTTCATTCTCCTGATAGTCGATTTTTTCGACCTCCGCCAACTGATGCAGCCTGGCCGCGGCCTGGCCGGCACGATGCGGCAGAATCACCGTCAGCGAGCGCGTCTGCCGCTCGATAAATTCAGAGATCTTGCCGATAAGTTCGCCGAGAAAAAAGCCACGTTCCGCCGAAATAAAGACGCAGGGCTGATGCGTTTGCGACAGTTCTCTCAACAGGCTTTGATCTTCCAGCTTGTCGATTTTATTGAACACATTCAGAATCGGTCGGTTGTTCAAATTCAGCTCCACCAGCACCTGCTCCACAGCCGCCATTTGATCGCGAAAGAAAGGGTGGCTGACATCGATGACGTGCAGAAGCAGATCGGCGTCGGCAGTTTCTTCCAACGTGCTCTTGAAGGAAGCGACCAGATGCGGCGGCAACTTACGAATGAATCCGACCGTATCAATAAACAGCACCCGGCGATGCTCAAAGAGATCCGCCGCGCGGATGGTGGCGTCCAGGGTGGCAAAGAGGCGGTCTTCGGTCGGTACCTGGGCATTCGTGAGGGCATTGAGCAGCGTCGATTTGCCGACGTTCGTGTAACCGATCAGCGCCGCCTTAAAGAGTTCACGGCGCGCCTTTCTTCGAATAGTGCGCTGCTCGGCGATCTTTTCCAGTTCTTTCTGCAGAAACTTGATGCGCGTACGAATGAGACGGCGATCGGTTTCCAATTGCGTTTCGCCTGGACCGCGTACGCCGATGCCGCCGATTTGCCGCGAAAGGTGCTGCCATTGCCGCGTAAGGCGAGGCAGCAGGTACTTGAGCTGAGCCAATTCGACTTGAGTCCGCGCTTCGCGCGTTCGCGCGTGCTTGGCGAAAATGTCCAGAATGAGACCGCTGCGGTCAACGATCTTGGTTTTGCAAAGCGACTCGAGGTTGCGCACCTGCGCCGGCGTGAGATCATCGTCGAAAATGATCAGATCGATGTCCAGATACTTGGCGGCGGCGGCGAGTTCCTGCGCTTTACCGCGGCCGATCATGTACGCCGGATCGATGCGGCTGCGCTCCTGAACGATGCGCTCCAGCACTTCGGCACCGGCCGTGTCGGCCAGCAGTTCCAGCTCGTCAAGATACTCATTGACCAGCTCACGGCTCTGGTCCGGCCGTATCATCCCGACGACTATGGCGCGCTCAAGTTGTTCGCGCTCGACGTCAGGCATGCATCTCTCCCGCCGTTTCTACAGCTGCTTCGCCTTTTTCGCGATACAAAAGCATTTCGACAATCAGCAGAAGCAGCGCCAAACCGGCAAACCATCGCCATAACTCGATGCCCCGTCTCTGCTCAGCAATAAACACTGCGAGATCCGCCTGCGGCGGAATCCATTTGATGCCGAATCGTTTTTCCAACTCTTCCTGCGGCAAACCGGCAAGCACCGATTCTTCCACCGGCAGATTGACCGCCCATTGCTGCAACAACGCACGATCGGCATACAAACGATAAATCCCCGGCTGATCGGTTTGATCATATGCAAGCAGCGCACTGCCGCCTTCGAGTCGTGGAGACAGACGATCGTACAGGTCGTCGGGACGACGCATCTCAAAACTCGCTCCGGCAAGATGGGAATTCACGCGAAAGCGCAGCTCGTCGCCTACGCTTGCCGATTGCGGTGTAAACACCTTTGCGGCAGCAACATGAAACGTTGCCGAGGTGATGAGCGGCGCAAAAATTGTTTTGCGAAAAAGGTCCGTAAACCGCGGGTCCGGCGAAGAGGTCATAACGATAATGTGGCCCTCGCCCAGCTTTTTTTCGAAAAGAAACGGCTCGCCGGTGCTGTAACGTAAAATCGACTCGACACCTGCAGGACGCACGCGCCAGGCAAAGCGGAAGCGCGGCGGAGAAAAGCGCGGCGAGTCATCGACAAATACGCCGCGGAACAGGGGATGCGTCGGGTCGATAGGGCCGAGGGTAAAATCGACAGCTCGGCTCGGATCACCGCCGAGTGCACCTTCGATAGGCGGGAGGCCCAGGCGCGGCGCCGCCTCATTGTTGAACCGCCGATAATCCAGCGTTCTGCCCAAAATCAAAAAAAGTCCGTTTCCGGAAGAGATGAATTGTTCCACATCTTCAAGCGTGCTCTCTTCGATGAAAGCAGGATCGAGCACGATAACCGTATTGCAGGACTGCAGGTTGCGGCGGTTCAAATCGTTCAGCGAAACGAGCCGAAAGAGCGCCCTCTGCAGCTCGTCGGCGTTCAACGCCGCGCGTAGATAAAAGGCCTGTTGCGGATCCGCCGCAGCAATACCGACGACCATTGAATCGGGTACCCATACGGACACAGCCCGCCGGTTGTCCTCAAGCAGGTCATCGTCTTCTGTATCGACGCGCAGAACCATCGGGCCGGTGGTTTCGACCGTAAACCGCAGCGTTTCCATTGTCTCGGCGCCGCCGACGGTGCTGACGCTGGTTTGTGCTGCCGCCTTGTCGTTGACGAACAGTCGCGCCACCGATTCCTGCAGCGGCTGATTGCCGGTATTGGCGAGCATTACCTCGACCTCCGCCGTGCGGCCGCGCAGCAAGAGCGATTTAACAGCGACATCGCGAATCGCCAAGTTCGCCGTCTCCCATGCCGTACAGGCTGCGGCGTAAACGCGACAGTTTGCAGGTGGGGTAAAAGGGTCTACGAAACCGCTTTGCTGCAGGTCGGAAAATATATAGATCTCCTTGTTCAACTCGGCCAATCCGCTTAGGCGGTGAGTCGCCGCCTGCAGTGCCGCACTCAGATTCGTGCGTTTATAACTCAATTTAAGGTCGAGAATCTGCTTTTCTGCAAGAGGCCCCGGTGCAAAAGGCCTACGGCTCCATTCCGCCGATGTATCGGTGGCGGTTAAGATAAAGATGCGATCTCCCGCCTCGCAGGAACGCAAAACGGTCAGCGCCTTTTCCTTTGCCTCCTCAAACAACGAACGGCCCTTAACATACCGGTTCATGCTCATCGAGTTGTCGATGATCAGCGCGGCGGCTGTACGCGCTTCCCCGCCGGTCATCGGCGCGCGATTCAGAGTCGGTCGCGCAAAGGCCATGACCAACAAAGCCACGACGGCCGTGCGCAGAATAAGAAGCAAAAGCTGCCGCAGCCGCAGGCGACGACTCTGCTGATATTGTATTTCTTTGAGGAAGCGAAGGGTACTGAATGGGATGATTCGACGTTTGGTACGCGTCAGCAGGTGAATAAGCAAAGGGACGGCAGCGGCTGCCAAGCCGAAAAGTATGCTGGGATTAAGAAAACTCAAGGCCGACTTTTACTCGAATTGGGGTACAACTCGTCTTCGATCAATTCGCACCAGGCATGAATAACGGCAATGTGCACCTCCTGAATGCGCTGCGGATTGTCGATAGGAACAATGATCGCCGCATCGGATAAGGGGGCCAGACGTCCGCCGTCTCTTCCGAGCAGGCCGACGACCTGTATACCCTTTTCCTTTGCCGCAAGCACGGCCTGCACGACGTTCTCCGAGTTACCGCTGGTGCTGATCGCCACCAGAACATCTTCCGGCTGCCCCAGACCTTCCACCTGCCGGCGAAAGACCTGAGCAATCGAGTAATCGTTGGCGACAGCCGTCAGGATCGAAGTATCGGTCGTCAAAGAAAGCGCAGGAATAGCGCGCCGTTCGCGCGTCAAACGGCCGATCATTTCTGCGGCAAAGTGCTGTGCATCTGCAGCGCTGCCGCCGTTGCCGCAAATCAACAGCTTCCCGCCGGCTGCAATTGCTCGGCTCATGCTCATCGCCGTCTCGTAAATCTCCTCGGTATGCTCTTCGGCAAATCGACGCAGCAGCTCCGCAGTCTCTAAAAAATGATCACCAATCATTCGCCAAGGGGAATTATCCGTCATCTTTTAAAATAGTCCCTCAATTTTTGCCGCAAAGATTTCGACGGCTCTTCCTGCTCCTGTACGGCTTCGAAAAAGCCGAGTTCGATCTCTTCACCGCGAATGACCTTACCAGGATTGATGCAGAACAATTTTTCAGCGCGGTCGGGGCCCCAATTTGCCCGCACAAAATCGTAAGCTTGTTTCAACTTCAGGCGACGCCGAGAAGTATCGTGTGCGTCGGTGGCGATCAACTGCACCAAATTCGCGTCCATCAGCTGTGCGGCCAATTTGGCGACTTGGGAGCCAAAGTTGCCGAGCAGGCTGCCGGCCGTCACCTGCAGCAAAGCCCCGTTTTGAACAAAATAATAGGCTTTATGAGGATCGCCGAGAATGCTTCCGTTCCGCTCCGGATGCGCAATGACCGGCGTAAATTGATTTCCAAACAAAGAAAAGAAATTTTTTTCGGCAAAAGTCGGTATTTGTCCCATCGGAAACTCGACCAAAAAATATCGGCCGTTTTGCGCCAGAGTCGCCATTCGGCGACTGAAATCATAGTTCGGTTGAATGTAAAGCTCGCTCCCCAGATATAGACCTACCCGAATGCCGGCGTCGAGCGCGCGCTTTTTCAGCTCTTCGAACAAGGAGATAAATTTTTCCTCTTCCGCGAGATCTTTATTCGAGAGAACGTGGGGGGTACAAATCACTTCGCTGATGCCGTCTTCTTCAGCTTCCCGAAGCATCTGTAAGGAAACGTCCCAGTCTTCGGCGCCGTCGTCGACGAAAGGGATAACATGATTATGAGTATCGATCAGCTTCATCAACCCGCTCGTCTGCAACCTCCTGGCATTGGGTAAACCGCCGCGGTGGGCCAAGAATTCCGTCCACTGTTTCAGGATTCCTTGAC
The DNA here is from genome assembly GCA_034505495.1 of candidate division KSB1 bacterium. Lineage (NCBI taxonomy): Bacteria > Pseudomonadati > Candidatus Zhuqueibacterota bacterium. The sequence goes on from JAPDQV010000034.1 coordinate 6,387, forward strand.
GTGTACCGCGTCGGCAAAAGCGCGAATCAACGCCGGATTGGAGTCCTTTTCGATGATCGTGCCGGTGACCACAAAATCGGCGCCCGCAAGAACCTTTTCGCGGGCTTCAGCCGGTGTGCGGATGCCGCCGCCGACAATCGTCGGAATTTCCGCATAGTTGCGGACCGCCGAAATGATCCGCGTCGGCACCGATTGCTTGGCGCCGCTGCCTGCTTCCAAATAGACGCACTGCATGCCCAGATATTTCGCGGCCAAAGCATGCGCTGCGGCAATGTCGGGCTTTTCATTGGGAATGGGCCGCGTATCGCTCATAAACAGCGCCGAAGTAACCGTGCCGGATTCGATGAACATGTAGCCTGTCGAGATGGGCTCCAACTGCACGGATTTGATGATCGGAGCCGCCATCACTTGCCCGCCGATGAGCGACTCGGGATTTCTGCCGCTGATAAGGGAAAGAAAAAGAATAGCATCCGCATAGCGGGAGATCTGCTTGGTACTGCCGGGAAAAAGGATAACCGGCAAAGAACAAGCGTTCTTTACCGCCATGACGGTTTCATCGAACACATTGGCCAGCAGCAGGCTGCCGCCGATGAGCAGCGCATCGACGCCGGCTTCCTCGCAGATTTTGGCAAGCTCGGCTGCCCTGGCTACGTCCTGTTTATCCGGGTCGATCAGGACAAAATAACCCGCCCCCCTTTTCTCTCTGATTTCCAAGAGCCTGTCAAAGACCTTCACGAGCGACGCTTTTCCTTTCGCCTTTAAGGTAAGCTCTTACCGCACCAATTCTTTGATCACTTGTTCGCTGTAAAGCAGCGCTTCATGGATTTTGGCGGCATCCTTGGCGCCTGCGGTTGCCATGTGCGGGGCGCCGCCGCCTCCGCCGCCCGCCGCCGCCGCCACCCGCTTGACGATCTCGCCCGCCTTTAATCCGCGCTCAATCCAATCCTTGCTGACCACGCACACAAATGCAGCCTTGTCTTGAATCTCCGCCGCCAGCACGCCGACGCCGCTGCCGATCTGCTCCCGCAGCAGATCACCCATCTCGCGCAGCTCATCGACCGATTCGGCGGAAATCTTTTCCGCCACCAAGGTGACGCCGACGACTTGACGTCTTTTCTGCAGCAATCCTGCAATAACCTGCTTGGCATCCAAGCGCTTAAACTGCTTAAGCTGCGTCTCCAACAACCGATGCTCTTCCTGCAAGGCCATGATGCGATCCGGCAGCTCCTCCTCACGGCAGCCGAGCGATTGGGCCGCCTGTTCCAACAGCAGAGAGCGGCGGCGCAGATATTCGAACGCGCGATGCCCCGTCAGGCACTCCACACGCCGCACACCGGCAGCCACCGAACTTTCGCCGGTAATGACGAACAAACCGATTTCGCCCGTCGCGCGCACGTGTGTACCGCCGCACAGCTCGCGGGAATATCCCTGCACCTCCACCATCCGCACCACATCGCCGTACTTTTCGCCGAACAGAGCCACTGCACCTCGCGCTTTAGCCTCTTCGAGCGGCAAAAAGCTCCACTGCACCGGCAGATTTTGCCGTATCTTTTCGTTGACGAGCTCTTCGACCTTGTGCACCGCATCGCCAAGCCGTTCAAAATGAGTAAAGTCGAAGCGCATATAATCAGGATGAACCAAAGAACCGGCCTGCTGAATATGATCGCCCAGCACCTGTTTGAGCGCTTTATGCAGCAGATGCGTGACGGTGTGATTGCGTTCCGCCGCCCGACGTCGTTCGACATCGATGGCTGCCGTGACCCGATCGCCGGCGCGCGGCAGCCGACCGGCCGTCACCCTGCCCATATGGACCACATGCTCACCGATACGCCGAGTGTCCTCCACTTGGAACTCAAACTCATTCCCGCGGATTATTCCAACATCGCCGACTTGTCCGCCGGATTCCGCATAAAAAGGCGTGCGATCGAGCACCAATTTGCCTTCTTCATAGAGCACAACCTGGGATTCCGTACTGTCGCTTTCATAGCCGACAAATTCGGTCGCTTCCGCCGACTCATCGACGGCAAGGCTGTGATAGCGGGCTTCTCTGGCTTTCGCTGAGCGGTCGCGTTGCTTTTCCATTTCGGCCTGAAAACCGGCGACATCGACGGTCATTCCCTTTTCTGCCGCCATCAGCTGCGTCAAATCGAGCGGAAAGCCGTAGGTATCGTGCAGGACAAAAGCATCCCATCCCGGAAAGACCGTCGCACCGGCCGCCTTGAGCTCCGCCGCCTTTTGTTCGAACAGCTCGATGCCGCGATCGAGGGTACGGCCGAAGCTCTCCTCCTCGGCCCGTATCACCCGCCGGATGTGCTCTTTGCGCGCCGCCAGCTCGGGGTAGGCATCGCCCATCACCGCGATGAGCGAATCGAGCAGCCGATAGATGAACGGCTCGTGCATGTCCAGCAGCCTGCCGAACCGCGCGGCGCGGCGCAGAATGCGGCGCAGGACATACCCGCGGCCTTCGTTGCCGGGTATGGCGCCGTCGGCCACGGCAAACGACAAGGCGCGCACATGATCGGCAATGACGCGAAACGCTACCGCTTCTTCGCCGTCGCCGTAAGTTTTGCCGGTGATTTCGCTAATCTGCGTCAGAATCGGTTGAAACAGATCGGTATCGTAATTGGAACGTTTGCCCTGCATCACGGAGAGCAGCCGCTCAAATCCGGCGCCGGTGTCGACATGCTTGGCAGGGAGCGGTTGAAGTTTACCGCTTTCATCCCGATTGTATTGAATAAAGACCAAATTCCAAAGCTCGATAAAACGGGCGCAGCCGCTGTTCACGCCGCAGACGTGGCCCGGAGTTTTGACGTCGCAGAATCCCTCGCCACGATCAATATGAATTTCCGAACACGGACCGCAGGGGCCGGTATCGCCCATTTCCCAAAAATTGTCCTTTTTGCCGAACTGCATGATGTGCGAGGGGTCGATGTCGGTACGGCGGCGCCACTCTTCCGCCGCCTCGAGGTCGGCCGGAACGCCGTCGATTTCATCGCCGGCAAAGACCGTCGCATAAAGCCGCTCCTTCGGCAGCTTCCACACCTCGGTCAGCAGCTCCCACGCCCACTCGATCGCTTCGGCCTTGAAATAATCGCCGAACGACCAGTTGCCGAGCATTTCGAAAAAAGTGTGATGATAAGTATCGCGTCCGACCTCCTCCAAATCATTGTGCTTGCCGGAAACCCGAATGCACTTTTGCGAATCGGCGATGCGCGGATGCGGCGCGCGGCCGATGCCCAGGAAAATATCTTTGAATTGATTCATTCCGGCGTTGGTAAACAGCAGCGTCGGGTCGTTCTGCGGCACCACCGGTGCACTGGGTACAATCCGGTGACCTTTTGACTGGAAAAAATCGAGAAAAGAGCTTCGCAGCTCGTTGGAAGTCATCGTTATCGGCATATCGTTGTGATTGCTTTCTCCGGTTTCATTTCCAAAGCGATATGGTTTTAGGCTGATTGATACAGGTTTGTATCGCAGATCGCCTGCTCTGCTTTTGAATTTAAATCAAGTTACAAAATTTTTAGATGTTCTGCAAAGCCTGACGTAAATCCAGCAGCAGATCTTCGACGTCTTCGATTCCTACCGAGAGCCGCAGCAGGCCGTCGCTGATGCCGAGAGCTTCCCGCTCCTCTTTCGGCAGACTGACATGCGAGGTCGAAGCGGGGTGAATGATCAACGTGTCGATTTCGCCGAGGCTCGTGGTAAAATTGCAGACGCGCACGGCATTCATCACTTTTTTGCCCGCCTCCAATCCGCCGTGAACCTCGAAGGCAAGCATGCCGCCGAAGCCCCGCAGTTGCCGCTTGGCCAACTCATGCTGAGGATGCGACGGCAGACCGGGGTAGTGAACGGTTTTGACGCGCGGGTGTTCCTCCAGAAACCGCGCCAGCGCCAAGGCGTTGCTGCAATGCCGCTCCAGCCGCAAGGTGAGGGTCTTGAGGCCGCGAATGCCCAACCAGGCGTTGAACGGACTGATGACGCCGCCGTAGAGCTTGACCACATTGCGAATGCGCTGCACCATCTCTACCGAGCCCACGACCACTCCGCCGACGGCATCGCCGTGACCGTTGATGTATTTGGTGGTGCTGTGAATGACCAGATCGGCGCCGTATTTGAGCGGCTGTACGATCGGCGGCGGGGAAAAGGTATTGTCGACAATAAAAGTCAATCCCTTTTCCTTAGCGATAGCCGACAAAGCCGCCAAATCCGCCGTTTCCAGATTCGGGCTGCCGAGCACTTCGGTGTAGAGGATTTTACTCTTCGGGCTGCAGGCCGCCGCCACCTGATCGGGCCGAGTGATGTCGACAAAAACCGTCCGCACGCCGAGGGTCGCCAGCTGCGTCGTCAGCCAGGATTTGGTGCCGCCGTAAATGTTGGTCGACGAGACAACCTCATCGCCTGGTCTGACGATCGAAAGCACGGCGTTGGAAATGGCCGCCATTCCGGAAGCGACCGCCAGGCCGGCTTCGCCTTCTTCCAACAGCGCGACCATGTGCGCAAAGAGATCCGAAGTCGGATTGCCGTCGCGGGTGTAAAAGTAACCCTGCTTTTCTCCCAAAAACACCGCCAACCCTTCTTCGACATCACGGTAATCGAAATTGACCGTCTGGAAAATCGGCGGGATGTGCGCCGAAACGTTATTGAAGGGCGATCGCACCGATGCGCGGATCATGCGCGTACCGATTTTCAGCTTTTTCAGTTCTTCGACCGTCATGTATCCAGTTTATCCCATTCCTCGATAATTTCCTGAACCAGATCGTAACCAAAGCCGTGCCGCAGGAGAAAGTCGGCCGTGCGGCTTTTCGCCTTTTCCTCATCCAAACGAAGCTGCTTTTTCTTTTGTTTGGCGGCAAGTTCCCGCGCCAGTTCCGCCTCGCTCTTTTCGCCGTAGGCTTCCTGCAGCGCTGCAACGATTTCAGGTTCGGGGACGCCGCGCTGTTTGAGTTCCAACTTTAAGGCCAGAGCGCCGACGGGTCTTGCCGCCATGCGCGTGCGCGCATACAGCCGCGCAAAGTCGCCGTCGTCGATCAGTTTAAGCCGCTCAAGCTCCTGCAGAACCCAGTCGATCTCTGCAGACTGAAATCCTGCTTGACGCAAACGATCGGCGATCTCTTTACGGCTGCGGGCGCGATAAGCCAGCAGCCTTATCGCCTTTTCCTTGGCCGCATGACGCCTCTCGAGCTCCTGAATCTCGGCAATCTGCTCGTCGGTCAACTCGTCGCCGGCAGCAATACCCGCAGCAAGCAGAACATCCTGGTGAATACCGAAGGCAAATTCGTTGTCCAAAAAGACCGCTAAGCGATTGCGGCGCTTTTGCTGCGGACGGATGTCGGTAATTTTGTGTCTGCCTTCCATCCGTTTAGATGCCGTTCGTCTGCGCCGTCAGGGCCGGCAGCTTATTCGATCGTCGGAATGATCTCGCCGTTCTTGTCGCTCGAAGGCAAGGCGTCCTTGTTCAAAGACAATTCCTGCCGTACGCGTTCCTCGATTGCCTTGAACAGATCGGGGTTCTGCTCCAAAAAGCGCTTGACGTTCTCGCGTCCTTGTCCCAGGCGTTCCTGGCCGTAAGAAAACCAGGCGCCTGACTTGTCGATGATCTTGAGATTGACCGCCTGATCGAGCACATCGCCGACTTTGGAAATGCCTTTGCCGTAAATAATGTCGAACTCGACCTCTTTGAAGGGCGGAGCGACCTTGTTCTTGACCACTTTGACCTTGGTGCGGCTGCCGATGACCTCTTCGCCCTCTTTAATGGAAGCGACGCGGCGAATGTCGAGCCGGACGGAAGCGTAGAATTTCAGGGCGCGGCCGCCGGTCGTGGTCTCAGGGTTGCCGAACACCACGCCGATCTTTTCGCGAATCTGGTTGATGAAAATGACGCAGGCCCTCGACTTGCTGATGGCAGCGGTAAGCTTGCGCATGGCCTGGGACATCAGGCGCGCCTGGAGCCCCATCTGCGCATCGCCCATCTCGCCCTCGATTTCGGCGCGCGGCACCAGCGCCGCAACCGAGTCCACAACAATGGCATCGATGGCGCCGCTGCGCACCAAGGTTTCGGTAATCTCTAAAGCCTGTTCGCCGGTATCCGGCTGCGAAATGAGCAGATTGTCGGTATCGACGCCCAGCGCCTTGGCATAGACGGCGTCCAACGCGTGCTCGGCATCGATAAACGCCGCAAGACCTCCCAATTTTTGCGCCTCGGCGAGAATGTGCAGCGCCAAGGTGGTTTTACCGGAGGACTCGGGTCCGAAAATTTCGATAATTCGACCGCGCGGTACTCCGCCTACTCCCAGGGCTGCATCCAACGAAACCGAGCCGGTCGGGATGACGTCGATGTCCATCTTGCGGTTCTCGCCCAACCACATGATCGACCCTTTGCCGTACTGGCGGTCGATCTGTGCCATCGCCAGCTCGATCGCCTTTTTTCGTTCTGCTAATTCGTCTGCCATATGTTTGCCTGTCGTGTTTTTCCTTTTTTCGATGATATGATCAAAGGGTTTCTAAAAGCCCTTTTTGTATGCTGCCGAGCCATGCGGCAGATCTTTTTCTGGAAAATTTGATAATTACAAATTAAAACGACTTACCCCTTAACGCAAGGGAAATTTCTCAAGCGGCGTGTATTCGGCGCCGCTCGGTTTGAGGTCGCTGCGCATCAGCACCAGCTCGTCGCAGGTAAACTCGAGCGGCTGCAGCTGAACTCTGCCGAATACTTCCGCCGGTGAGGGGCGCCGCTCGAATTGCTTGACGCGACCCAAGGTAAGATGCGGCGAAAAAGGACGATCTTCTTTGGGAAAACCCAGCTTGGCCAGGGCTTCCTCCAACGACTGCTGCAAACCGCTCAAGTTGCCGCTTTGCACCGCCGCACCGGCCCAGTACACACGCGGTCGCTGCAGCGAGGGAAAAGCGCCCAAGCCGTTCAGCCGCAGGCTCACGGCCGAAAATCCCGCCGCTATTTCCTTTACCGTTTCGGCAATCGCTTTCAAGGTTGTGCTCGGTACTTCGCCCAAGAATTTCAACGTCAGGTGTATCCCTTCAGCTTTGACCCAAGAAACCCCGCCGAGTTGCGGCCGCAGGATATCCTGTACCCTTTTCAGTTCCGATTTCACCTCCGCCGGCAGCTCGAAACAGATAAAAGTGCGAATCTCATCCATGGCGAAGCCCCAAAAGTCTTTTTCGCAGCAGGTTCATCGCCGCCTGTGCAGACCTCTGCTTGTTGCCGAGGCGGTCATCGAGAAATTGGTGCCGTTCCCAAACTACGCCTTCGGCATCGCTGCAGGCCACGAATACCAGTCCGACCGGCTTTTCCGGCGTGCCGCCCGTGGGACCGGCAATACCCGTGACGGCCAAGCCGTAGTCCGTGCCGGCATTTCGGCGCACTCCTTCAGCCATGGCGACGGCCGTTTCAGCACTCACGGCACCGTACTGCCGGATCGTCTCCTCAGGAACTCCAAGAAGTTCCATTTTGGCGCGGTTGCTGTAAGTGACCAAGCCGCGCTCGAAAAACTCGGAGCTGCCCGGAATGTTGGTAAAAAGATTGGCAATGTGGCCGCCGGTGCAGGATTCGGCCAGCGCCAAAGTCTTTTTTGCCTTGCGCAGCAGCTCGGCCAGCGCTGCCTCCAAAGGAATGTCGGTCTCGGCGTAAATGCAATCACCGAGTTTTTCCTTGACCCTATTTGCCGCTTCCTCTACGCGCCTTTCCGCTTCTTCCTCACAATCGGCAGCGGCCATTATCCGAATTTTAACGCCGTACAAATTGGGGAGAAACGCGGCCTGCACGCGCTCGAGAATCAGAGGCAGGTTGTCGAGCTGCTGATACAGGGCGCTTTCAGGCACGCCGGTGGTCATTAAATTGCGGACTGCTACCGCACGGCCGCCGAGCCTTGCCTTGAGTTCGGGCAAGACGCGGCCGATCATCATTTCCTTCATTTCGAACGGCACGCCGGGCATCACATAAAAGACCTTATCGCCTTTACGAAAGATCATCCCCGGCGCCGTACCGCGCGAATTGGGTATGATCTCGGCATTATGGGGCACAAGCGCCTGCTCCTCATTGACCTTTGCCATCTCTATGCCGCGTCGACGAAAACGTTCCCGCACGGCGTTCAACACCGACTCATTGAGTACCAGCCGTGAGTTGAAATACTCGACGCAGACCGACTTGGTTACGTCGTCGTGCGTTGGTCCAAGGCCGCCGGTGATCAAGACCACATCAGCGCGAGATTCAGCAATGCGCAGCGCTTCGAGCAGATTGGCGCGCGAATCTCCTACGGTCGTCACCCACTCGGCAGGCGCGCCGATCAACAGCAGCTGCTCTCCCATCCAAGCCGCATTGGTGTTGACGGTTTGACCGATGAGCAGCTCGTCGCCGATGGAAATGATTTCTATTTTCATAAAAGCTCAGATCAATCGTATTAGGATTTGCAGAACAATATTCGTGTAAAGTCCGGCAATGACGTCGTCGATCATAATCCCCCAGCCTGCCGGCAGCCGTTCGGCACGATTGACTGGAAACGGCTTCAAAACATCGAACAGGCGAAAGAGCAAAAAAGCTCCTCCATAAATCACCGGCGTTTTCGGCAATGCGATAATGGAAATCATCATCCCGACCGCTTCGTCCCAATTTACGCGGCCAGGGTCAGCTCCCCAGCGATTTTCACACTGCGTCGCTGCCCAAACGCCGATGAAAAAGAACAGCGCTATAAGGTGCACCGAAATGACGGTTGCAGGGAGAGGAAGAAACCACAGTACGGCGATAACGACCGTGGCGCCTGCAGTCCCAGGAGCAACCGGCGAGTAGCCGCTGCCGAAGGTGGTGCCGATGATCACAGCAAGCCGTTCGGCGGCCTTTGAACTGCTCATCTGTTTCGTCAATACTCCCTCCGGCCTTCAATGGCGCGGGTCAGCGTGATTTCATCGGCGTATTCCAAATCGGCACCCACCGGGATGCCGCGGGCAATGCGCGACACGCGCACGTTCATCGGTTTGAGAAGTCGGGCAAGATAAAGCGCCGTGGCCTCGCCTTCGGTATCGGGGTTGGTCGCAAGGATTACCTCCTTCACCGTCTCGTCAATGCGGGCGAGCAGTTCCTTGATGCGCAGATCGTCCGGTCCAATGCCGTCGAGCGGCGACAGCGAACCGCCCAGCACATGATAAAGGCCGTTATAGCCGCCGGTCTTTTCCAGCGCCAGCACATCGTTCGCCTCTTCCACGACGCAAATCATTGAGCGGTCGCGTTTGCCGCCTGTGCAGATCGAGCATGGGTCGCTTTCGGTAATGTTGAAGCAAATCGAACAGTGAATGACCTTTTTTTTCAGCTCGATTAGAGCTTCGGCCAATTGCTGAACCTGCGCTTCCGGTTGCTTGAGCAGATAGAAAACCAAGCGCTGAGCCGTTTTTCGGCCGATGCCGGGCAATCGGCTGAGCTCCTGAATCGCCCGCTCGACCGCTTCGGATGAGTATTTCATCAAAGACCCGGAATTTTCATGCCGCCGAGATTAGGCATTAGACCGCCGGTGGCGCGCGCCATTTCCGATTCCGCCTTGGCCTTTGCGTTCTCCAGCGCCTGATTTACGGCTGCCAACACCAGATCTTCCAACATTTCTACATCGTTCGGATCTACGACTTCGGGATCGATTTTTATTTCAAGCAGTTCCTGAGCGCCGCTGGCGACGGCTTTGACCATGCCGCCTCCGGCGCTGCCCTCGATGCGCATATCGGCCAATTCTTTCTGAATGCGCTCGATCTCCTGCTGCATTTTCTGCGCCTGCTTCAATAAGCCGCCTATTCCGCCTTTCATATCTTCTCCTATGCGTGCCGTCGAATTTGCCTGTGCAATAACGGTAAAAATTGCTTTTTTATTTGATAAATTCTGCGTCGAACAGATCGACGATCGTTCGCACCAGATCGCTCTCCGCTTTCAAACGCTCAAACTCTTCCTTTTTGTCGCTGACCGGCGTTACTTTGCGCACTTGCCGCAGCGTTTCCTCACTCACTTCGACGCACCGAATGCGCAACCGCCGACCGAACCGCTCCTGCAAAATTTCCTCCAGGGAACGGCTGTGCCTTTCAACCGCCGCCTGGTGAAAACCGTTCCGTCCGGCAAAACCGATTTCCAAATAGGAGGCCGAGAGTCGCACCGGCCATCCCTCGATCAAGGCTGCGGCAACCGCTACCGCCCTACTTTTGACCGCTTCCAACACGGCAGGCCATTGAGCTTCGATCTGCTCGAGCGTCAACGGCGGTCCGGCTTCTGCAGCCTGTTCATGGGCGGTTACTGAACCGGACGATTTTTTGTCACCCATTGGCGCCGGGGATTCAAGAAGGGGGGCCGTTGCTTCGGGTCGCGGGGTGTTAGATACCGATGGGGTTAACTTAGGCTGGGGACTTTTTTTTTTGGCCTCCTGGAGGTGTGCTACCAGCTCGGAAAGCTGCACCGAGGAGGTCATGGTCGTCATCTTGATCAGCGCCGTCTCCAAATGCAGTCTGGCGTTGCTGCTGCGGCGCATGAGGCTTTCGGTTTCCACCGCCATTTTAATGAGACGCAGCAGATCTTCGGTTTGAAACTCGGCGCTCAGTTGCAGATAACGGTGTGCAAACTCGTCGGCAACGGTCAATTCGTCGGTATTGCCGGTAACCTTGACCACCAGCACGTTGCGCAAATGTTCGGCCAGACCGTTGAGAAAGACGGCAAAGTCATAGCCTTCCGTAAAAATCCGCTGCACCAGATCGACGGCGGCACGGCTGTCGCCGCGGCGAATTATGTCGGTGACCTCAAAAAACAGCGGCAGGCCGATGACGCCCAACAGCTCCGCCACCTGTTGGTTGGTAATCGTTTTTCCTGCAAAAGCGATGACTTGATCGAGGATACTTTCGGCGTCGCGCATGCTGCCGTCCCCTTTTTCCGCGATCATGCGCAGCGACTCGTCGTCGATGACGATCTCTTCCTTGGCGCACAATTCGCGCAGCTGCTCGATGATCCGGCGAATCGGAATGCGCTTAAAGTCGAATCGCTGGCAGCGGGAGACGATGGTCGTGGGCACTTTATGCACTTCGGTGGTGGCAAAGATAAAGAGCACCCGCGGCGGCGGTTCCTCGAGGCTCTTCAACAGGGCGTTGAATGCCTCGGTGGTGAGCATGTGGACTTCGTCGATGATATAGATGCGGCTTTTACCGGGATTGGGAGCATAACGAAGGCTTTCGCGCAAATTTCGCACCTCGTCAATGCCGCGGTTGGAGGCACCGTCGATTTCGAGCACATCGAGACTGCGACTCTCATTGATTTCGATGCAGGACGGGCATTCATTGCAGGGTCGGACGGTCGGCCCGTGGTCGCAGTTGACGGCTTTGGACAACAGACGGGCTACGGTCGTTTTTCCGACGCCGCGCGGGCCGCAAAATAGATAGGCGTTGGCGATACGGTTTTGGCGGATGGCGTTTTGAAGGGTTTGCGTGACGTGTTCCTGCCCCACGACGTCTTCGAAAAACATGGGGCGGTATTTGCGCGCCAGGACCTGGTAGGACATGCAGGCATCTCTTTCACATCAGTTCGTCGCCGCAACGCTGTCGAAAATGGCTGTGCACCCCGCTTCGATTTCTCTTTTTTTACGCATCGTGAACAGCCGACTCGAGCCAAGCGGTCCCGCGGCACATGGATTAGGTGCTTACCGCTGCTACCTTCCGGTCCTGACGGGGTTGGGCACGCCTCCATTGCGAAGGACTTGGCTCTTCAACGCCGCTGGATCAGGACGCAGTAAAAACGAGCAAACCTCAGCATGGGAATTCGATCCTGCTGTAGCGGATTGCAGGTTACAGGGCACCGCTAGCTCCCCATCTAGCACAGCCATTCTGTTTGTGGAGCCGATGGGATTCGAACCCACGGCCTGTACGTTGCGAACGTACCGCTCTCCCATCTGAGCTACGGCCCCAACAATCACGGCGGAGAGAGCGGGATTCGAACCCGCGGTAGCATTACACTACACACGCTTTCCAAGCGTGCTCCTTCAGCCACTCGGACATCTCTCCTCGCATGAGCGACTCTCCGTCGCCCTCTCGGCGGAGAGGCAGGGATTCGAACCCTGGGTGCCCGGTAAAGGGCACAACGGTTTTCGAGACCGCCCGATTCAGCCGCTCTCGCACCTCTCCGAAAAAAATTTCGTCAACGATGTCGTTGACGAAGCTTTTTAAAAAAATCCTTTAAAAGACTGCTGCACTCGGCTTCCAATACGCCGGAGATCGCCTGCGCATGCACGTCCAAACCGTTGTGATCCACCAAATCCAATCGGCTGCCGCAGGCGCCGTAACGCGGATCAGCCGCGCCGTAAACGATCAGCGGAATGCGCGCCAACAAAACAGCGCCGGCGCACATCATGCACGGCTCGAGCGTAGCGTAAAGGACCGCATCCTCCAACCGCCAGCCGGCTGTCGCTGCTGCCGCACTGCCGACGGCCAACATTTCGGCGTGCGCGGCCGGATCCTGCAGCGTCTCTACCAGATTGTGCCCGCGACCGATGATGCTGTTGTCAGAGACCACAACGGCGCCGACGGGCACCTCGCCTTTGGCAAACGCCTTGCGAGCCTCCTCCAGCGCCGCGCTCATCCACTTTTCGTGGACAATCCGCTCCTCTTCTGTCATTGGTACGCCCGAAGGGAATCGAACCCCTAACCTTCTGGTCCGTAGCCAGACGCTCTATCCAATTGAGCTACGGGCGCAACACGCATTTCTGTAGCGCGTACGGGACTCGAACCCGTGTTACCGACGTGAGAGGCCGGTGTCCTGGACCGCTAGACGAACGCGCCGAATGCGGGTTAAAATATAGCAATAATCCCCTTTAAAGTCAACTTTTTTATCGGTAAAAGCCTCCTGCAGACAAGCGTCAAAATCAATACGCGCCCGACTTTTCAGAACCAAGATCGCGGTGGAAAGTGGCTCCCTATCGATTCAAGCCCGACGTCACGTAACTCTACACGCCGAACTACCTTTATCCATTAGCCGACAACCTTTAGTAAACCCTAAACTCCTGTTACGAGAAAAAACCGAGGCGACTCCTGGAATGCAAACCCAAAATCCTGGGCAATCGCAGCCGCAGTATCTCCAAGGTAAGACCATCGGCCATTCATTACTGTCTGTCAAGTTTAAGGCTGTCATAAATTTCTACGAACGGCCCAGACCAATTGCGTTGAGAGAAGAAATTGGCGGAGTTTTATAAAAAAATGGCTTTTCGGCACTTAAAAAGTTCTTTCACATTCCCGCGTCAATGTTTTCTCCCTTCCCTGTATGGCCCTTCAGAAGCAGCCAAAGGGCCGGAATCTCCTGCGTTTGAAAAGTCATTTCCCCCTCGACGATGAACTAATGCAGGATGCCTCGTTGCATCATCCAGTTGCGGCAAAGCTCCATCCATTTCGACAGAACGGGATCCAGCGGCGCCAGTCCAAAGCCGTGCGGGCCGCGTTCGAAAATGTGCATTTCTGCAGGTACACCGGCCTTGCGCAAAGCCAGGTAGAAAAAGACGCTGTTTTCCGCCGGTACGACTGTGTCTTCATTGGTCAGAATCAAAAAGGTGGGCGATGTTTGAGGCGTCACCTGCAGATCGGTCGACATTTTGATCGTCAGCTGCGGATCGGGCGGATCGCCCAACAGATTGACCATCGAGCCGCGGTGCATGTACTCGCGGGTCATCGAGATGACCGGATAGATGAGAATCATAAAGTCCGGTCGGCAGCTGATCCTCTGCACGGGATCCGCGTTAGCGGAATCGCCGAGATCGAAATGCACGCCGGTGCAGGAGGCCAGATGACCGCCGGCGGAAAAGCCGATGACGCCGATGCGTTTGGGATCGATGCGCCACTCTTCGGCACGGGCGCGCACGGTACGAATGGCGCGCTGAGCATCGAGCAGAGGCACTGGATGCTGGGCGCCCGGGCCGCGGCGATAACTGACGATGATCCCGGCCGCTCCGAGATTGTTGAGCCACTGAGCCACCTGGCGGCCTTCATGGTCCATCGCCAATCCCCAATAACCGCCGCCAGGGAAAATAACCACTGCCGCGCCGGTGGGATTGGGCGGCAGATAGATCGTCAGCTGCGGCGTTTCCGCGATGGCCGCTTCACCGTAGGGCGCGCCGTTCGGCCAAAGCGGCAGAACGATCGGTTCAGCATAGCTCGAGGCGCTGCAAAGAAACAAAATCGCCAATCCGATGCTTTTCCGTTTCATGGTTCATCCTCCGTTTTGTCGAAAATATACCCCCCCTTTATCGGCCCCCAGACCTGTCTGCCCGTTTCATCGAATCCTCTGTCCCAACTGATGAACCGGCTTTCCGTAATACGAACTTCCGTCGTCATGTAAACGGCACCGCGGCGGTTGCTGAGACACTCCCTTTCATGCGTCCTGCCGTAAAAGGAACCGTCCGGCAATGCCGTCAAATAAACCGCACAACCTTCTCGGGCGTGCAGCCTTTCTTGGGAGACATCGGCAAAGCGCTCCGGCTGCCTCCAGGCGCCGATGAACTCCTCCGCCCCGTCGATCGTCATCACCTCACTGACTAGGAATGAGTCTTGTCGCGTGATCCGATAGATACGCTGACGATAAGGCGCATCCAACTGTTCGGCCCAAGCCTGCTCGACATAAAACCACAGGGTATCGGTGCGGTCCGGCCAAATGCGCGTCATGTGCAGATGAATCTCGGCAAACGCAGTGTCCTCTGCAGCCTGGCGGCGGTTGGAAAAGCTGCCCTGTAAATAATCGGCCAATCGCGACAATTCATCCGCTTGACCGACTGTCGAGGCGAGCAAAATCAGGAAAAAGAGCTTTACCATCGTCGCAGAAACTCCTATTTTTGAAAAATACACAAGCTGCCGCAAAAAGACAACCTCGGTGAGCGATAAAGAGATAAAATCCGACTCTGGTGAGCGCCGCAGTTTCGCCTGCGACACAAGCTCGCTTATTTTGCTGCATCGCGTCGGTTTATTGGAAACGACTGCCGCGGTTTATCATCTGCTGGTGACGCCGAGCGTGCTGGCCGAGCTGAAGCGCGGCGGCTCAGCGGAAGACTATCGCCGTTTTGAGCAGGCAACGATCTGCTGCCCGTTGCCGCAGGCTGCGCCGACCATCGACGATCTAACATCAACAGACGCCGAGGTCATCGCGCTTTGTCTTTCAACCGGCGCCGATGCCGTCCTTTCGGATGACGGTTCGCTTTTGCGCTGCTGCCGGCGAGCCGGACTGCCCCATTACTGCGCTCTGTCGCTGCTCCCGCTTCTCGTCGAGGATGGTTATTTAGCGCCGAGCCAAGCGGAAGAAGCGTTTTCGGCGCTTTTGATGCAGGGAAGATACTCATCGAAGGTCATAGCCGAGGGTCGCGATATGCTGCTTCGCTCCATTCAAAAGCGCTATTTGGAATAATTATTATTCAGGTCATGTTAAAACTCTCCAAGTCAAAGGGCAAAAATTAATAAGGAGATCTATCATGACCAGTAGAAGAGAATTCCTCAAAAGCGTGCCGTTGGCTGCTGCGGCGGTAAGCGCGGGATGGACTCTTACCGCCGGAGCGGCGCAGCTTCCGGTCGATGAAAAGGGCGAATACGTTCTGCCGCCTCTCCCCTATCCCTACAACGCGTTGGAGCCCGCCATCGATGAGCAGACGATGCGGCTGCATCACGACATTCACCATCTCAGCTACGTCAAGGGACTCAATGCCGCTCTGGCCAAGCTGCAGGAGGCTAGACAAAGCGGCAACTATGAGCTGGTGCAGTTCTACAGCGGCAAAGTCGCTTTTCACGGCTCCGGACATATTCTGCACACCATTTTCTGGCAGAACATGAAGCCGAACGGCGGCGGCGAACCGACCGGTTCTTTGGCCAAAGCGATCGAACGAGATTTCGGCAGTTTTGCCGCCTTCAAGGCGCACTTTTCCGCAGCCGCAAATCAGGTGGAAGGCGGCGGTTGGGGTATTTTAGCCTATGAACCGCTCGGTAAACGGCTTGTCATTCTGCAGGCGGAAAAACACCAGAACCTCACCGCCTGGGGAGCCGTTCCGCTGCTGGCACTCGATGTTTGGGAGCATGCCTATTACCTCAAATACCAGAACAGGCGCGGCGAATATGTCAACAATTTCTTCTCAGTGATCAACTGGGCGGACGTCGCAGCCCGATATGAAGAGGCCGTCAAATAAAAAAGGCTCCCAATGCGGAGCCTTTTTTGCTTTGCAGGGATGACGATGCAGCCGTAGGCCGTCGAACGCCGGTATTGACGGCCTTTTCATTGCACATCGGAGCGGGAAAGCGGCACTTGGATGCGCCGCTTTTCCGGATCTGCCTGGGGGCGATAAAAGATCGCCACGAATCCGGTGATGCCGACGCAAAAGCAGCGACAGCGTTCCTGGATTTGCATCGCCAAATCTTTTTTCTCCTCTTTAAACTCCAGAAACCGCACTTTGATCAGTTCATTGGCGTCCAACGCGTCGTTGATGGCCGCAACGACCGAATCCGTCAATCCGCTCTTGCCGATAACCACGTCGGGTTTGAGTGTGTTGGCCAAACCCCGCAGATAACTGCGCTGAAAGCTCGTCAATTTTTCCATATATTTCCCTCGAGATTTCCGCTTTTTACAAGGGCTGAGCTGCAATAATTCATGACGCCAACAGCCGAGTTGAGCGGAAAACAAGTAAATGGTTTTGCTATTGATTTTTGATGTGCTCGATGATGCCTTCGCAGAGCCAGTTTGCCAAGGCTTGCCGATTGTTGACAATAATCAGCCGATCCTGATCGCGCCGATTGCGAATATTTGCCGCTTCGATATAAATCGTCGGCGGGAGCATGTGCTTGAGGACGTATAGATTGCGCGTCGACACAGTGCCGCGATATCCTCGGCCCGGCTGATGGGTATCGTACTTTTTGCGAAAAACCCGTTGCAGTGTCAACGCCAGCTTCCTTCCCGCCTCGCTTGTCCGTTGATAGTAAAAAAACAGGTCGATGCGCTTTGAATCCGAGCGCGAATCCACGTGAATGTGGATAGCCCATTGCGATTTGGCAGTCGTGCGATGACGGCGGTAAAGCTCGTTGACCAAAGAGACCTGTTTTTGCAGCCGCAGCATCGTCTTGTTCGATATTTTGCTGCCGTCGATAAAGCGTTCATCGCGATCGCCGCGCAGAATGCCTTCTTCGCGAATGCCGTCGTCAGGGTCTCGGATGATCATGAAAACGGTCGCGCCGTGAGCCTCGAGTGCGCGCGCCAGCCGGAGGGTTATGTCGTAAGCGTACTCGTCTTCATAAAGCTTAACGCCTTCACGCAACCCCACGGCGCCCGGGTCCGGCCCGCCGTGTCCGCTGATCAGGTAGAAATAATGTCCCGCCAGACTGTTGCCAAGTGGCTGCGCCTCATTCTTGCCGCCGTAAAGCGATCGAGCATCGGTCCGCACTTTGCCCGTAAGTTTTTGCGGCGCAGACAAAACAGGAGGAGCGAATACGGGGGGTGAATTGCCCTGGTAGGAGAGGACTTCGAAAAAAGGAACCCAAAGACGCTCGTCCTGCTGGTATGGTGCGGAGCGCAGCCCGGCTTCCAAGGCGAAGCGATTATATTTGTCGATGCGTGCCGCCAACTCTCGGTCGTCGATGCCGAGGCTGGTACGAATACCGACGCGATCATATTCGAAAACGATAATCGGCAAACGATACGCTTTTCCGGCCAGAAGAGAAGCGTTGGGACCAAGGCGATCGGCGTTCAACTCATAAAACTTTTGTACATATGCCGAATCGGTCGGCAGCAGGAAACGCCGCAACATGGCAAGAGCCCCCTCGCCCTTAATGGGAGTCGCCTCAACAAAGACCTGAGCCTGCAGCAACTCTATCGCCGCTAAAAGCATCAGAGGCCACACAGCAAGGCAAGAGTTCCTTAGCAAGCTTTATGCGTCCTTTGTTTTGTTCTGCCGATTCGCTCGGATTTGAGTTTTATCAAATTACCGCAAATTTTACTTGAAAAAGTAATGCAGACCGCCTTGCGGGATATACATCACCCAATCGCCTTTGCTGGTGTAGCTCAACGGCCATTCCACAGCAATTCTTATGTTGTCGGTGAGCTTGTACTCCATCCCGATACCAAGGCCGAAATATCGCGTTGATTCTTTTTTAGTACGTTTGTTCGGTTTCCCTACCGGACCGTATTCAAAAGTGGAGGCGTCTATAATCGTGTAGCCGTAATACTGCTCTTTGTAATTTGATTCGTTGTACATAATACTGCCGCCGGTAAACAGATAAAAACGCGACCGTTTGGCGCTGTGCAGCACTTTAAAAAGAAGCACACCTATATTGGCATGGGTATCCCTCGTGTTATAGGACATAGGGTACGGTTCGATCGGCGGCAGCCATTTGTCGGGGTCATAGCTTCCACGATAGCTGGTGGGCTGGTAATCATTGTTCTGTTTTAAAGACAGAACACCGAAGGATACTTGAAAGCCATAGTTGTCCGGCAAATAACGATAAGAAAATCCGATGCCTGCCAACTGACCGGCTGCAAAGCCGAGGCCGTTTGCGGTTTCTTCAGCTAAAAGGGGAACCGCAAGAACTGCCGAAAAGAGAATGATCCGCTTCATTTTTTCCTCCATTATGCTTAAAGAAAAACGCCGGCGAACTCGTATTGAAGGCGTCGGCAAGGATGAGCGGTCTATGGTTGTCACGATTTGTCTTTTAAAACTACTTTCAAAAGAGGCGCCGGCAGCTTTTCCGTGGTCATGATGAGCGAGGCGCCGTCGCCGGAAAAGCAAACTGCCTCGGCCTGCTGCAACGCGGGGAACTCGATGATTTTGGGTTCACGCGCCGGCGCGGCATACCACGGTTCGCCGGCCGGAATGTCATAAATGTACAATCGGCGGTAGGTCAGCAGCGCCAGGCGTGATCGGTCGGGAGCAAGGTCCATAGCGGTAATCTGCGCATGGTGACGATCGAGGGGTCGTTCGATTTCCTCAGGCGTCGGTTGTCGTACAGTCGTAGCTTCGGCAACGCGCTCGGCCGTCAAAATGCCGGCAGAGGCCGGATGCAGCGGCAGCTCGGCGCAAACCGGCGGCACGGTTCGCTTGTCGATCAGCAGAATTTTTCTCGCCTCAACATCGACGGCCGCCGCTTCGCAGTCCAGCACGCCGTCGGGAAACACAAAATCGATGCCCTGATCGACCGACACCGAGTCTGCCGATTCATCGGGTTCGTCCAGTAAATAAAGGCTCAAATAGGAGCGCTCTACGGCATTGGCGCCGGTATCGGCAATCAGCAGCCGCGGGCGACCGTTCTCTTGAAAAGCGGCGAGGTCTTCCCAATCAATGTTGACGGCTCCCTGAACGACAACGGAATGAAAGAGATTTCCGTGCAGATCGATCAGATGGAGCTTTGCCTCATTGCCGCTGTCGTTGATCACCCAATAGCGGCCCGGCGACCGCAATGACGCTGCAATGCCGCTGATCTCTTCGATGCGGCGGTCGACGATCTCGCCGGACTGGACAATCTGAAAGCCGTCGCCTGCAAGGGTCAAATTCGCTGATCGAGGGACTGAACAACCCAAGATCAGTGCCGCCGAGATCAGCGTCCAAGCGGAAGCGCTATTCCATTGCACGGACGCGGACCTCAATCGGTTCGCCGGCAAGGAGCTGCTGCAGTTTGGCGACCTGCTCCGGATTGTAGTGATAGGGATAGAGAATTTTGGGCGTGATCGCCCGTGCCGCCGCGGCAGCCATCTCTGCGTCCATAGTGTATGGGAGATTGACCGGCAGAAAAGCAATGTCCACACGACCGTGCAGCGCCGCCATCTCGGGAATGTTTTCCGTATCTCCGGCAATATACACCGTCAGCTTTCCAAAAGTGATCAGGTAGCCGTTGCCTTCGCCCTTGACATGAAACGGTTCGCCGGTATCGCGTTTGTGCACCAAATTGTAGGCCGGAACCGCCCGCACGGTGAGTCCGGCAACGGTAAGCGAGTCGCCGTTTTTCATCACCGTCCCTTGTACCTCGGCGGCGCACTTTTCCGTCAAAATCACCGTTGTTTCCGGTTTGCGGATCTGGGCCACGGCCGCCGGATCGAGATGATCGCGGTGATGGTGCGTAATCAGCACAACGTCTGCCTTGGGCAGGGCGGTGTAATCGGTCAACCGCGACCAGGGATCGATATGAACCACTTTGTTTTGCCAGGTAAAATAGAGCGTACCGTGACCGATAAAGGTAATCTGCAGATCGCCGCTTGTCGAAGGCACAACATCGCAGGGCAATTCACCAAGAGCAAAAGCTGCAAGCAATATCATCATCATAAATCCTCCGCATTATTGCTTTTCGCTTGTCGAATCGGTAATGTTCCGTCTCTTACGCTGTACCAAAAAATAACTAACGGCCAAAGCCAAAATGAGCGCCGCCATTCCCAACAGAAAATCAGCGGAAAAGGTCTTGCTGTCGACCAAAATCACCTTGCGGGCGACGGCAATGATCGAAACGATCAGCACCTCTTCTAAATGGAATTTGTTCTGCTGCCAATAAACCTTTATGGTCTCCAGCAGCTCCAGGCCGATGAGAACCATGAGGAATGTGCCGAAAATTTCCAAAAGATTGGTCAGATCGAAAAGCAGAAACGGCGGGCGAATAAGGCTTTGATACAACATGACTGCCAGCTCGACGGTGCCGATCACCAGAACGACGACCATTAAGAGCAGGAGAACAAAAACCACGCCTCTTTCGAAAGCGGCAATTATTTTCATGGCGAATCCTTGCTGCTTCTTTTATCTGCAGACCGAATCGTCTATCAAAGGCAATTTAACCAACGAGGAGGGAAAAGTAAAGCGGAATAAACAGAAGAAAAGGAAAAGGGGATGCCTCTGCATCCCCTTGAGATCGGTCAGCGGATGCGCAGCGGCCTGCGTCTTTCAACGCCGCGACGGCGCGATTGGAACTCACGACTGCGCGGCAAGTCGGGCAGTACGGTGCGGCGCTCTTCGACGGCAGGATCTTTCCGCGAATAGTCGAAATGCTCCAACTTTCGATGCTCTAACGGTTTGCCGATGATCTTTTCTAAAGTCCTGACCATCGAACGGTCTTCCGGAGTGGTAAGAGTATAAGCTTGTCCGGTGCGCTCCGCTCTGCCGGTGCGGCCGATGCGGTGAATATAATCGTCCGGATTGAGCGGCATGTCATAGTTAATGACGTGCGAAATGCGGGCGATGTCAAGCCCCCGCGCCGCCAAATCCGTAGCGACCATGATTTGATAAGCGCCGCTGCGGAAGCCCTTGAGCGCCGCCTGCCGCTTCGCCTGGCTGAGATCGCCGTGCAGGCTGGTCGCCCGCCTGCCGCTGCGGCTGAGCTTTTCCGCCAGCTTTTGTGCGCGATGCTTGGTGCGCGTGAAAATGAGGATCGATCGGGCTTCAGTCTGCTGCAGCAGCTCCAGCAGAAGCGGCGTTTTGAGATGCGGCGCCACGGGGTAGAGCGCGTGGCTGACCGTGTGCACCGGTTTGGCCAAGGCAAGAGTCACCCGCTGCGGTTGATGCAGCGCCTCGGCCGCCAACTGCTCGACTTCTCTTGGAAAAGTGGCGGAAAACATCAACGTCTGACGCTTTTTCGGCATTTGACTCAGGATGCGGCGCACGTCGGGAAAGAACCCCATATCGAGCATGCGGTCGGCTTCATCCAACACTACGGTTTTGACTGCAGAAAAAGAGCCGAATCCCTGCCCGCTCAGGTCGAGAAATCGCCCCGGACAGACGACGAGGATTTCGACGCCCGACTTGAGGGCGCGAATTTGATTTTTCGGCGAAACGCCGCCGTAGACGGCAGCGCTGCGGATGTTGGTAAACTCGGCCAATTGACCGATCGCTTCGTGGATTTGCTCCGCCAACTCGCGCGTCGGCGTGATGATGACGGCCTGGGTTTTATGACGCGGCGCATCGATCAAATGCTGCAGAATCGGCAGCATAAACGCCGCCGTTTTGCCTGTACCGGTCTGCGCCGTGCCGATCAAGTCTTGTCCCGCAAGAATAAGCGGAATCGCCTTTTCCTGTATCGGCGTCGGCTCCTCATAGCCGGCTTTTTGAACGGCGCGCAGAAGACGCGGGTGAAGCGAAAATTCTTCAAAAGTCATACGGTTTCCTTCATGATATGAAATAGATTTCGGCAACGGTCTTTCCGTCACACAGAACGGCAGGGACGGAAAAACGCCCAATAGGCGGTGAGTGATTAGGCTTGTTTCGCAGGGGAAAATTCAAAAGGAGGCTGAAGAGCCGGCGGGCGGTCATGTCAGCGATGTCGAACCGCGGTCACACAAGGCTGCGGTCGCTTGAATTTTCCATCGGCAACACGACGCGTGCGGCGTTTCCGGCGGACGATTCCCAAAGGAATCACAAGCTGATTTCGTTCCATCCATGCTCGAATGAACAAACCAATATCGGCAATTTTGCAGAAAAAACCAAGGATTATTCTTAAAATCAGGCAGCTATTGAAATTTTTATTAATTCGGGCGAATAAGCAGCTGCAAAAGTGAGAGGGGGACGCCAGGCGCCTGCGCAAGTAACCGACGAAGCAAGCCTAATGATCGGCATTCCCGGCATTTGAAATGATGCAGCCGGCCTACTCAATCAAGAGTGAATTCACCATCAAGGCAAAGCCGTATTGAGCCCCCTCTTGGCAAGCGTAAGCCGAGCTTTTCGACGCCGGCCCATCGCCCTCTTATCGGAAGGCAGGACCGTCCGCCTTATCCCGCTCAATCTGTAGGGGATTTGCCGTACCTGGGGTTTGTTATCTCGGGCTCGGGCAAAAGGCGCAAGGGCCGTTACGCCTCGAATCTTATCTCGGCAGCTCCTTGATGAAAATATTCGTAAACTGAATCGGATCGCCGTGATGCTGCAGTGCGATCGGCCCTTGTTCCGGGATGCCCGGCAGCTCGGCGTCGCGCAGAACTGTTTTGCCGTTCAAAACGACGCCGACGCGATTCCCCCTTAAAGTGATCTCGAATCGATTCCATTCCCCGAGCGGCCGATCCGCAGGCAGCAGCGGTGTGACGCTGCGCCGTACCGCCGCGGGCATCGAGGAATCCGTGCGGTAGCCGTAGATCTCGCCGGAACCCACCGGCCAACACCAGATGTTGATTTGGCTTTTGGAGGAGCCGCGCAAATAAACGCCGCTGTCGCCGGCGTTCAGAACCGGAACGGTCACCTCCTTACCGTTCTGATCGCACAGTGTCGATCCGTCGGGCATCACGATCGGCAGCTCGGCCGGCTTCGGCTTGCCTGAAAACCGCCAATCGACGATCAGCACAAAATCTTTAAAGGACTCCAGGGTCCACAAGTGTTTCTCTTCGCCTTCAGCCTCGCTTTTGCCGTCGTAGTCCAGAATGCCGTCCGCGGGGCGCCAGTGGTTCAAATTACCCGGCACCTCCTTCCAGCCTCGCAGATCGACGCCGTTGAACAATGAACGAAATCCTTCATCCGCTTGGGCAACGACTTCAGGCGGAGGATTGGAACCGGGCAGCTCTTTGATGCGGATGTTGCGGAACTCGATCGGCGAACCTTCCGATTCGAGGCAGATGTAACCTTTTCGAGGGACGCAATGATAAGCTCGGGTAACCACCCTGCCGTTAACGGCAAGAGTCAGAGTACCGTCGCGACTTTCCAAGCGGTAATGGTTCCATTGGCCGGTCGGTTTGGCGCGACGCTCCTGCGGTAACGAACGCATCCAGCCGTCCGGGTGCAGCGGAAAAGGCGCCAAAGTCGCGCCGTTTATGGCAAAGACATCCCCATGGCTGGTGTATTGTTCCGTGTTGCGGTCCGTAAGGATCTGCACCTCGATGGCGCGGGGAAACGGCTTGCCGACCGCCGGCAACGCATCGGCATGCACGAACAACCCCGAATTCCCCTCTTTTTGCAGGTGTCGGTACTCCAGCTCGAGAATATAATTTTCATACATTTTTTCCGAGCGCAGAAAGCCGTTCGGCCTGCCGGTGCAATAGAGAACGCCGTCGCGCACGCTATACGTTTCCGGTGCACAGTTTACGTTAACCCAGCCGCTCAGATCGATGCCGTTGAAGAGGGGATTAAAGTCATTTTGCGCACAGCCGATTGCTGCTGGAAAAAGGCAAAGGCAAATCGTAAAAATTCCTTTCTGCGGATGCAGAGAATTCATGGCTTGCTCCTCGGCAATAAAGATCCATTGCAACAGATGCTGCCGGCTGCGGAAAACACGGGCTTTAACTCAGCGTTGGCCGAAACGATTGTGACTGAGCACGCTGTCCAGCCTGCGTTTCGGCACGTGCAGCCTGCCCTGTTCATCGCGATAATATTTTACCGACTCGTCCAAATCAAAGGCAATCGGCTCTTCTGCCGGATATCCCAGCGCCAGGACCGAATCGATTTCGTATTCCTCAGGGATTTCGAGGAGCTCCATGACTTTCGGACGGTTGACCGAGCCGATCCAACAGGAACCGATGCCTTCTTCGAGCGCAACCAGGATCATGTTCTCGACCGCCGCCCCGATGTCGTGGTGCGTCCAGCGGGAAGAGAAGCGCTTGTTAAAGAGCACCACAATAAAGGCGGTCGGCTCCTGCCCTTTCGGCGGCCTTCCCTGCTCGCGCGGCAGGTATCCCGCCCATTGCGTCTGCTCGAATACGGCGCTGACCAGCTGCGGACTGTCGACAATGATAAACTCCCACGGCTGCAGGTTCATGGCCGACGGTCCCATGCGTCCCGAATCGACGATTTTACGCAGCGTAATCAACGGAATACGGCGCGGCTGAAATCTGCGGATGGTGCGTCGCTTTTGAATGATCTCGTAAACCGACATGGCTATGATCTTCCTTTCAAATAGCGAAAAGAAAATAGCCATCGCCAAGAGAAAATGTCAACAAGTTTCTCAGACCGGTCCTCTCGTTTCGACCCGAGCCGACGGCGTTGCAGGTAGTAAACGTGCCGAGAATTCCGAAGTCGATTTTTGAAGCGCTGCAGCAACCGGTAAAATGAGCTCTCGGCCTTGCAGCCGCCCTCTCGATGGATCATCCTGTCGAAACACGGCCGGCGAAGGCATGCAATACGGTCGGTCTTGAGAGGCTTCGACTTTTGTTTTGCATTAGCGGAAAAATCGTTTAATTTACCGCATCATTTCCGATTCATTAAAACCCTAACTGAAACGGTGACGCATGCCGATCATTTTTCGCAGACTTTACAGGAAATGGCCTTACGCCGTTTTGATCTGTTTTGCGCTGCAGGCCTTTGGCGCAATTACCCCAACGCACCTTACCTGCGAGTATCTTTCGGCCCCGCTGATTGACATTCCTCATCCGCGGCTGGCCTGGATCAACATCGCCGAGGAGGGCGTGCGCGGTCAATGTCAGACCGCCTGGCAGGTACGCGTCGCCTCATCGCCGGAGCTTTTGGAAAAGCCGGATCTTTGGGACAGCGGCCGCATCGAATCCGATCAGTCGACGCGCGTACCCTACGCAGGCAGGCCGCTGAAATCGCGGCAGGAGTGCTGGTGGCAGGTGCGGGTCTGGGATCGCGACGGCAAGCCGTCAGCCTGGAGCAAACCGGCGCACTGGCGCATGGGCCTTATGCATCCCGACGAGTGGCAGGCGCAGTGGATCGGCGCTCCCTGGCAGGGTGAGGAGGCACTCCCCAAACCGCCAGGCGGACCGGATGCCTATCCGACCGAACTGCCGCCGCCGGCGCCGCTGCTGCGCAAAAGCTTTCACCTGGATAAACCGGTCGAACAGGCGGTGGTTTTTGTCACCGGCCTCGGATATTTTGAGTTTTACTGCAACGGCACCAAGATCGGCGACGACGAGCTGGTTCCCAATCAAACCAATTACGGCCGACGCCCCCAGCTCATCCATGAAAATATTCCGCTTCCCGACCAGTTTCGCGAATACCGGGTCATGTATTTGGCCTACGACGTGACCCGGCAGCTCCGCAAGGGCGAGAACGTCATCGGCGCAATTTTGGGAAACGGCTTTTACAACGCGCCGAAATATTGGACCGCCTCCTACGGTTCACCGCGCTTCATTTGTCAACTGCACATAAAATTTCAGGACGGCAGCGAAGCGGTCGTTGTCAGCGACGGGAGCTGGAAAGCGGCGGAGAGCCCGATCCGCATGGATTTGGTCTACCACGGCGAAAAATACGACGCTCGCCTGGAGCAGGACGGCTGGTGTTCTCCAGGCTTTGAGGATTCCAATTGGCGGCCGGTCGCTCTGCGCCGGGCGCCGGAGGGTAAGCTTTGCGCTCACACCTCCCCTACCGACAAGGTGACGCTGCGCCTGCCGCCCAAGCGGGTAAAAAAGCTCGCCGGGGACGTTTGGCGGGTCGATTTCGGCGTCGAGATTTCCGGCCGCGTGCGACTGCGCAATTTCAGCGGACCGGCGGGACGGCAGATCGAAATCAAGTATTTGAGCAACACTTACTCCGGTGATCACTTTTATATTTTCAGCGGCAAACCAACATGCGAATATGCCCCTCGCTTCAACTGGTTCGTCTTTAGCGCCGTCGAAATTCACAATTGGCCGGGAGTACTAAAGCCGGAGCAGATTATCGCCGAAGCGATCAATACCGACCTTGAAGAGACCGGCCGTTTCGTCACCTCCAATGCGTTGATCAATGAAATCGATAAAATCTGGCACCGCAGCCAGCTGGACAACATGCACGGCGGTCTGGCGAGCGACTGTCCGCACCGCGAGCGCGCCGGCTACACCGGCGACGGCCAAGTCGCCTGCGTGACCGTCATGCATCACTTTGATGCGCAGGCATTTTATCAGAAATGGATTGCCGATATGCGCGGCGCGCAGCTGCCGGACGGCTATGTGCCCAACGGTGCACCGTGGGAACCGGGCTGCGGCGGCGGACCAGCCTGGGGCGCTGCGATCTGCATCATGCCGTGGGAATTTTATCTGCACTACGGTTCACGTGATATGCTCGAAGATAATTACGAGGCCATGAAAGGCTATGTGGGCTATCTGCAAAGCTGGGTCAACGAGGCAGGCATCATGCATTCACAGCGCGTCGGTCGCGACGGCAGACCTTTGCGGTGGTTCAACCTCGGCGACTGGGCTTTACCGGGCGAGCCCCTGCGCGACGATTTGGTGCACACTTTTTACCTCTGGCGCTGCGCCGACTTGACCGCCAAGGCCGCTCGTGCGCTCGGCAAGCCGGAAGCCGCCGTTTATGAGGCTTTGGCCGAACGAACGCGGCGGGCTTTTCATCTCGCTTTTTTTGATCCTCAAAGCGGCAGTTACGGCACCTCCGGCGGCGATGTGCTGGCGCTGCGCATGGGCGTTCCGGACTCGGTCCGGCCGCGCGTCGTGGCCGCGCTCAAAAAGAATATCGAAAAGAACAACGGCCATCTGGATACCGGCATCTTTGGTACGCAGTTTTTCTTCGAAGTCCTATCGGAGAATGGTCTTCATGACCTTGCCTGGCAGGCAATGACAAAAACCACTTTTCCCAGCTACGGCTTTTGGCTCAAGGACGGCGCGACGACCACGCGCGAGCATTGGGACAACCGCGGCTCGCATAATCACCCCATGTTCGGCGGCGGACTGGTGTGGCTTTACCGAAAACTCGCCGGCATGAGCACCGATCCGGACCACCCCGGCTATCGGCATATCTTGTTCAAGCCGCAGCCGGTCGCCGGACTCGATTCGGTTCTCTATTTCAATCGTACGCCTTACGGCGAAGCGGGCATCGTTTGGCGGCAGAAAAACGGCTTCAGTATGGACATTCAGGTGCCGGTGGGTTGTCGGGCAACGGTTTATGTGCCGGCCGATCGTCCGGAGCAAGTATTCGAAAGCGGCAAACCGGCCGGGCAGGCAAATACCATCTCCTTCCAAAGAATTGAAAATGGCTATGCGGTATACCTTGTGGGCAGCGGAAAGTATTCTTTCCAAGTCGTTTTGTGAAGAATAGTGCACTCCCTGCTTTTGTTTTCAAGGCAGAGAAACGAAGAGGTTTATCATTTCATTGATGCGCGGCTCCATCTTTTTCATAGATCCACGCGATACAATTGCAGGCATGCTGCCAAGGCAACGATTCTAATCAGGATTCACCGGCCGGGCAGCGGGGCAATGAGGCCGAGAGTAAATAACGGATCGATCTTGCAAAGACCGAACGCATCAACACCGGTCGTTCCTTTGCCATTGCCGTATACAACATGCAACAACGAAAGCCGATGGATTCCATAATGGAAGCTCTTCTTTTTGTTCCCCTTTTATTTTTGGGCTTGCGGCATTTCAGCCCTTTTTTAAAAGTCCACAAAGCATAACCGTATGCTCTCTTCTCCAAACGTGCTGATCGATCAAGTGTCGGATAATTTTTGTCCTTGCTTTCTTGACAAAAAATATTTTTATTGTTAACAAATTCATATAATGAATTACGAATTGTCACCGCAAAGAAGCCATGCCGCCCCCGAAATGGACGCCGGAATCGGTCCTCGAGTGGATTACCAAAATTTGCGTTTCGGAAGACGAGGCTGCGGTTGAACGATTGGCCGCGGTTTGTCGAGAAATGGGAGCGGCGATTCTAAAGTATTTAGAATTCAAGGGGTGTCATTTCAGCGAGTGCGGGGAAACGACAGAATATCGGCAATTAGCTTGTACGGGAATTTCTTACTTATTTTATAGAGAGACAGGGGGAAGTTATCCTTATCTAAAAAAGCTTTTTTTACCGCTGTTGGAGAGGCAGGCATCGGCAGAAGAAGTTTTGTTCTTATTGCGTCGAGTACTCTTCCGCCTGATGCGCCAGCAGGTATGCCGCCTGCTTCAAGAACGTGATCCCGACGGAACACGAGTGCGGCGTAATGTCTGCCTAGCCGCGCAGAAGATAAAAGGGGTAAAGCTGAATCGCGACATCGGTCAGACGATTGAATATTACCCCCCGAATCTGCCGGCCGGATTGAGTTTTGTCTATCCGCCCTGGGATATTTTGCAAGCAGCGATGGTGGAATTCCGGCCGCAAATGACCGTTGATCAATTACTAGGCGTTTTGCTAAAGAAATTGATTCTGCTGCTTGGAAAGCCGATTATCCTCAACGTTACGGAAGCGTCGGAATTAATTACGCAATACTACAAAGCAATCCAAGACCCTGATTCGCTCTTGGACGAGCCATCGTTAATGGATCTTTACCCGCTTTTGCGGCGATGTTGGGCTGCAGCCGAACAATCCTTGCGCGTCATTCAAAACCTGCTGCAGAGCCAATATATCGAGAAACAAAAGCTGACCGATTTTGAAGCCTTGGCATTATTTACCGTGTTTAAAGAAACAATGCTTGCCCGACTGCAGAGCGAGGATCCCGATTTCCCGATCTCGGTAGAGGTTTTGCGCCGGTGGTGGCCGGAACTGGAGGATAAGCGATATCATCAACAGATACGCCCTTTGTTGGATTACCTGACTCGGGTTTATCGACAGGAGATGCAGAAGAGGTTGATGCGATTTCTGCAACCCGACAAGCCGAGACCCAAAGGCCCCAAAAATCGAAAACCTGATGAGTAATAGCTGAATCCAAAAAACGGTGCTGATGGCAGGAGAGGTAATTCGTCGCTTTAAAGGCAAACTGCGAAGAATAATTCATCCGTCGAAATCTGAATAAGCGATTGTAACCCCAAGCCGAAAGTAAAATATTATAACATGACGGGTTGAGCAGATTAAGTCAAATTTTTCGTAAGTTTATTTTTATTATAAGAATAGCCCGCTTAGGAAATGACTGTATCTTGTAGCGCACGAAAAAAATTTTATGATGAGCCCTTCATTGCAAATATATACTATATAGAGGAAACGGGGTGGTAATGCGAACGACAGTATGCTTGGACGTACAGGAGATCGAGCGGCTGGTTCTGGGGGTCAAGGCGATCAGCCAACCCATTCGAGCGCATCTCCTGGAGTGTGACCGATGCCGAGAGTATTACCTGGCGCTGCGGGCGATCTATAGCGCGATCAGCATGTACGGGGGAAACGCCCCAGCCGAAAGCGGCTCCCGCATGTCCGAGGTTCGCATCCTGCATCTCTTTCCTCTGACCGGGGCAAATGGATGTTCGAACCGCCGTTTGGCCGCAAAGGGGGGGCGGCCAAACGGATCTGTTACGGTTTTCAGTTTTACCGATCGGGAACAAGGGTATGTCGGTCGACTGATGCACGATGCGGCAAGCGGTCGGTTGCAGTTTTATTTGTTGGCCGACGATATGGCCAAAACGCGCGGCATCCAGATACATCTGCCCGAAGCCGGCTTGAGCGGCATCACGGACGCCGAAGGCAGGATCGATTTCGGACCCATGGAAGCGCCGGAGTGTCATGAAATTCAGATTGTCCTGCCGCGCGCCGTAATCTTTCTCGAACCCCTCGATCCGTTTGCGGAAAAAAGCCGCGAACAACATCAATTTATCTTAAAGGACATTGAAGACAGCGACATAGAAATTTCCGTCAGTCGGGACAAGCCAGGGAGATATATTCTTTCTTTTCGCCGAATCGACGGCCGACCGGCGCTGCGTGAACTCAAAGTGGTTGCGATTACGGATCTGCGCACCTTCGAATCGCCGGCTGAAAGAGGGGTGGCAGTGATACAGACAATGGATCCCGAACGGCTGCTCAAGATTCACATCTATTGAGGGTACCCCGTGAAGACCGCCCTGGAACTCGAGCTTGAAGCCGTTCAACTCGCCGATCGCCTGGATTCCGGCAACCCCTATCTCAATCGACTTTATTTCCTGCACTTTTTCTCCCCCATGCTCGAAGATGATCCAACGCGTTGGCTTTCTTATCGACGTCAGTTCATATCCTACTTGCCTCATCTATGCAGCGGCTTGAATCAGTGCGGTTGGGATCCCGTCGATCTTGAGCGCCTGCTCGATATTGTCCGTGCCTTTCACGGCTGCTGTGCGGAACAGGAAACTCTGGTATTCGATGCCGAGCAGCAACTCCGAACCGCCTGCGCTCTCCATTATCTGCATGTCGGCGAGCCCGAGCGCGCAGCTGCAGTGTTAGGATGGCCGCCTCCTGCCGAAATCGGCGCCGACGTATACGATCGCCTTCTCTCGATTGCACCGGCGGAACAAAGTCGGGATGATCTGCTTGCCGCGGCGGCTGCCATGCGCGCGGCTCTGAATGCGTTTCGCGTCGGATCTCTCAAAGTGGTATTGCTCGCCGGTCAAGGCGAACAAACCGTCGGCGTTCTGCTGCCGCTGCATGCTCAGGCAAAGGAGCGGCCTGCGGACGCCGAAGAGGACCGCGTGCTTTTGAACAACACCGTACCGCTGCAGCACGGCAGCCTTTTGTGGTCGCTTTACGATGCGTTGGCTGCAGCGCGCGCCGCCATGTCGGAGCCGGTTGCGGCAAGCTATTATTCCTATCAGTTTTCCGTTGCGGATAAAGAAGCGGAACTGATCGGCCCCTCAATGAGCTTGGCCGCTGCGGTTTGTGCCTGGGCGGCCGCCGGCAACCGCTACTATCGCCTGGCCAGATATCTGTTCAACCAGAACGCCGTCGTCACCGGCACGATCGATGCCGACGGATGCGTCAAATCGGTGGACGAAAAAGGGCTGGCCGCCAAATTACGTACCGTCTTTTTTTCGCCGGTAGAGCGGATCTTTGTGCCGCAGGACAACCTACCGTTTGCCCTGCGATATCTCGGCGAGCTGCAGAAGCGCTATCCCAAGCGGCAGCTGTCGGTGCAGGGAATCGGCACGTTGGAGCAGGCGCTGCGCGACCGCAACCTGGTGCAGACCAGGCCGCTGACCCCGACTCTACGCCTGATCTCCCATACCCGCCGCCTGAAACGTAAAGGCCTCAAAAGCGCGGTTTTGGCGGCTTTCGTATTTCTTCTCCTGCTGCTCAGCCTCGATCCTTTCGGTTGGCGGCAGGACCGCCGACCGGCAACCTTCGACGTACTCAACAGCGAATTTATTGTTAAAAACGCTGCAGGTGAGATTTTATGGAAATATGATTTCGGCGTTCAATTAAATCGGAGAAAATATACAGAAATTCAGCAATACTACCCCACCGTGCTTTTTGATGACATCGACGACGACGGCAAAATCGAAGTCATTATGGGTACGGACGAAATATCCCACGAGTCAATCGACGGTCGAGTGTTCTGCTTTGCGCATAACGGCCGTCTGCGCTGGATAGCCAAGCCGCACCATGCCGTACGCTTTGGAAGGTATGACTATCAGGATCGCTTTTATATCGCAAAGATCATTGTCATCAAAACCCGAAAAGGGAAAAGATTGGCAGTCACTGCAATACACCGACCGTTTTTCCCATCACCGCTGACGATTTTAACACCGGCAGGAGAACAGGTTGGCCAGTTTTGGCATGCCGGCCATGCTCATGAATTAATCGCCTACGATTTTGACAAAGACGGCGACGAGGAAATTTTCTACGGCGGCTGCCG
>JAPDQV010000035.1 GCA_034505495.1 candidate division KSB1 bacterium
GCTTCATTCTCTACGATCAAAGACAGGGCGGCGAATGGCACCGGCATCTCAGGCTCGGCAGGAAAAAACGGCGCAAACAAAGACCGTCGCGGACAAATTACGAACCGCGTCACCATTGACGCCCGTCCGGCCGTTGTCGATGAACGAACGCGCACCGGCGACCGGGAACTCGAGGCAATGATCGGCAAAAATCATCGGGGAGCCTTGATTACCATCGTCGAACGAAAAACCAGGTTCACGCTCATAGGTCGGCTCCCTCGGCGCGGGGCGGCCCTGCTTAAAAACGAATTGGTCGCCATGCTCTCCCCTTACAGAGGCAAAGTATTTACGATTACCGCCGACAACGGCAAAGAGAACTCGGAACATCAGGAAATCGCGAAACTTCTCGGCGCCGATTTCTTTTTCGCCCATCCCTGAAGCTACAGCTCGTGGGAACGCGGCCTCAACGAAAACACCAACGGCTTAATCCGGCATGTCCTGCCTAATAAAACCGGTTTTGAGGATATTGACAAAGAACGGATCAAAATCATTCAGGATAAACTGAACAACCGGCAGAGAAAATGTCTCGACTATAAAACTTCGGCCGAACTTTTCCTTAATTCATTTGTTACACTTGGAACTTGAATCCGCCCTCCTTTTTTTGGTAGACTTGTTTACTAAATCTTTCTTCGTTTCGGT
Source organism: candidate division KSB1 bacterium (assembly GCA_034505495.1). Taxonomy (NCBI): domain Bacteria; kingdom Pseudomonadati; species Candidatus Zhuqueibacterota bacterium. Next base: position 679 of record JAPDQV010000035.1, read on the forward strand.
TCGGCTTCATCTTATCATAAACATCCCTCCTATTTTGTTGTCCCTTATATATATATATTCGCAACAAACCCTCCATCATAAAATTTTCTGCAATTTTCTTGTAACTTTTTGTAACCTGTTTCCGAATGCAGGCAAGCCTTAAAAAGCAACACCGACCATTTTCATTCTGCTGTTCAATTACTTGCCGCTTCCAGCCCGCGGAAATCTTAATCCCCCTCCTCTAAAAGCCTCCGCACCGGCTGCTTAGGCTCCAGACCGCTCTTTATTCCCTAAATAACCTTCCCTTCGATTCGTTTCCCCACTTGTCACTCATTCTTCGCCTAGTTGCCGAAAATCTCATTCCCTTTCCCCTCCCCTTCACCTGAACTGCTTCAACAGACCTGAGGACTCAATAAAAAGCCCGCCGCATCCCCCTAGAAAAGCATGCGCGGGCTTTACTCAACCTGAAAAACTACTTGGGGTAAGTCATCTTGACCACCGAATGATAAGCCTTCCCGTCACTCTACAAAGGCCGAGCCTCCAGGCGGAAAATTAACTACCGGCAGAACCGGCGGGGCGTCACGGACACTGAGCCCCTAGGCTTTGCAATCCATCTTTCATCTCAGCTATCTTGGTTACTATGATGAGCTGACGGATTAATCAGCCGGATCTTCAAATTCCCTCAAGATTTTATCCTTGACATTCAATGATATTTTTTTAAATTCTTACTGGTTCGAAATCGATTAAGAAGGCCTGTAAAGAAGAAAGCCGCGGTTTGGGCCACACCGCGGCTTTCGGACAAACGATTGGGAGCTTTAGCTTCGTCAGTCAATCAGCGAGGGAGAGTGTCGTGAAACAACAAAGCCTTGTAGCGGTTCTGTGTCTCCTGCTTCTCTGGAGCGGGGTTTCCTTCGCCGCCACCACCGGCAAAATCGCCGGCAAAGTGACGGACAAATCGACCGGCGAGCCGCTGCCGGCCGCTAATGTAACCGTCCTAAATACCCGCTTCGGCGCCGCGGCGGATATGGACGGCGACTATTTCATCATCAACCTGCCGCCGGGCAGATATTCGGTCAAAGCAACGATGATCGGCTACGGCGCCGTTCAGTACAACGACGTCCTCGTCAGCGTCAACGCGACGACCACGCTCAACTTTCAGCTGGCGCCGGAAGTCATCCAGGGCGAAACGATCACCGTCACCGCCACGGCCATGTCCTATAAAAAAGACGAGACCTCTTCGGTGCGGCACGTGTCGTCCGAGCAGATCGACGTGCTGCCGCTGCAGAACCTCGGCGACGTCATCAAGATGCAGGCAGGCGTGGTCGAAGGGCACTTTCGCGGCGGCCGCTTGGGCGAGGTATCGTATATGGTCGACGGCGTTCCGGTCAACGAGTCCTTCGGCGGCGGCAACGCGACGGTGACGATCGAGAACGACGTCATCAAAGACCTTGAAGTGATCACCGGCACCTTTAACGCCGAGTACGGTCGCGCCATGAGCGGCATCGTCAACGCCGTGACCAAAGACGGCGCAGATCAGCTCCGCGGCCGCATCTGGGGCCAACTCGGCAATTACTACACAACCCATACGGACTTGTTCATCGGCCTCAAACCGCTGGAGATCACGCGCAATCAGGACTACCGCATTCAGCTCGAAGGGCCGATCGTGCGCGGCAAGCTGAACTATTTCTTCAACCTGCGCTATCAGGACAACAAGAATCACCTGAACGGCATCCGCAGATTCCTGATGACCGACTATTCCGATTATTCTTCCGACGACCGACGCAACTGGTTCGACATCCACAACGGCGACAGCGCTTACGTGCCGATGTCCGCCGGACAGTACGCTTCCTTTTTCGGCAAAGTGACCTACAAGCCGTTGCCCGACGTCAAGCTGACCGCCTCCTATACGCGCGACGACAACGAGTGGGGCACCTATCAGCACGCCTGGAAATATGCACCCGACGGCGTGGCGAAAAACTATGAGAACACCGATCTCTGGGCGGTGACCCTCAACCACAGCATCGGCAAATCCCTGTTCTATGAAGCAAAATATTCCTACTTGGACAATTATTACGGCAATTATCTCTATAAAAACCCGTTGGACAGCCGCTATATCCACGATCGCTACGCCACGGCTACCGGCCCGGGCTTTTACACCGGAGGCCAACAGAAAGGACACGTCGTGCGGCTGCAGAAAGATCACACCGCCAAACTGGACGTGACCTGGCAGGCGCATAAAAATCACAGCCTCAAGGCGGGCGTGCTGTATATCGATCACATTCTCGACAACAAATCCTACACTATTCTTAATCTCTATCGCAACAAAGACAACGAGTTCGACAACTATTTCGACCCGGAAAAGAACACCTACATCTTTCCCAATTACCAGCCGGTGATCTTGGGCGATTCGACGCAGTACGGTGAAGAGTACCGCAAGAGTCCCAAAGAATTCTCCGCCTACCTGCAGGACAAGATGGAATTCAACGAGATGGTGATCAATTTGGGCGTGCGCTACGACCGTTTTGATCCCAACACCGTATATCCCTCCAACCTGCGCAATCCGGCCAATCAGCTGCGCTTTCCCGACAATCCTGAACGAATGTCCACGCTGCTCAAAGCCGACCCCAAGGAGCAGATCAGCCCGCGCTTCGGCCTCTCGTATCAATTGAGCGACGCGGCCAAGCTGCACTTCAGCTACGGGCATTTCTTCCAGGCGCCGCCGTTCTATGCGTTTTATCAGAACCATTCCTTCCTCGTCGCGCCGACCGATTATGCTACGCAGATGGGCAATCCACAGCTGGAAGCGCAAAAGACGGTGCAGTACGAAGTCGGTTTGTGGCAGGAGATCGTGCGCGGCATGGGACTGGAGGTCAACCTCTTTTACCGCGATATTTACGACCTGCTCAGTATGAAGGTGGTCAGCACCTACAACCAGATCGAGTACGGCTTGTACACCAACAAAGATTACGGCAATGTCAAGGGATTGGAAGTCAAGTACGATGTGCGCTTCGGGCCGATCTTCGCCATGGTGAACTATACGCTGCAGTACACTCGCGGCAATGCCGACAATCCGACGCAGACCTTTACCCGCGCCGGTGAGAGCAAAGACCCGATTCCGCGGTTGATTCCGATGTCCTGGGATCAGCGGCATACGCTCAATGCCAGCGTCAACTATGCCGAAAAGAACTACAGCATCAGCCTGGCGGCCTATTATGATCACGGAACGCCGTACACTTGGACGCCGATCGCCGAGAGCCGTCTGTACAAGGTCAATCTCTATCCGAACAATGCCAAAAAACCGGCGAAATTCCGTACCGACCTGTTCGGCTATTACGATTTCAAGCTTAGCAACCGCTACACGCTGCGCGCCAGTTTGCTGATCGAAAACCTGTTCGACGCCAAGAACGAGCTGTTCGTCAATCCCACTACCGGGCGCGCCAACGAGGCGATCATTTTGCCTACCGACTTGGCGAGCCACCGCAGCTTGTTCAACGAATACATCGACCGCGTCATTAATCCGGCGGCCATTGAGGCGCCGCGGTTCGTCAAACTCGGACTCGGAATTCTCTTCTGAGAGCCGAAAACGATGAAACGACCTTAATCGAGAGGATTAGGCATGAAAAAGATTTTTGTTTTTATCCTGCTTTTGGTCTTGGGAATGCCGGTCGAACAAGCGGCGGCGCAGGGCAAACCGTATGACGGGCCGGATGACCCGGCCGGCGACATTGCCGCGGTCCGCGAAGGCTACATGACCGGCAACCGCGTCTTTATCACCTTCAAGAATCAATGCGAACTGGCCGATTGGCCGCGCGTCGAAGTGTCCAAATGGCCGAACGACGCCACCGGTTCGAAAATGACCGACGGCGTCAACATCCTTATCACCGCACAAGTTTTCCTCGATCCTGACACGACCAAGGATCCGAACGATCCGGCGCGCTGGCGGCCGGTGACCGATCCGGTGCGCATTGCCGCTGAAAAGCTGGATACGCTTTGGTACTGCCAGACTGCGTTCCGCGGCGGTTATGACGTCGATCCCACCGGCACGATTCCCTGGATCATCTATCCGGTCTTCGGCTATTTCAATGAGCTTTCCGAGTATCCGGCGATGAGCAATCTGCCCGATTCCTGGCCGCCGAAAGGCTGGCCGGCGCGCGGCGATCAGCTCAAGTGGCCGGGGGTCTGGAACGGCCGCTTCGGCTTGGGAGTCATGTACGCGGACTTGGAGACCTACTTTGCCTGCAATGATGCCCAGGATCAGGAGTATCTGCAGCCCGAAAGCCCGCTGAAATATTATCCGCGCCCCGGCGTTAAAATCGGCGACAAGCGGCCGGATGTGACGATTCAATACGGCTGCCCGTGGGGCGGTATCGGCGTGCGCGTTGAAGCGCGCGGCTACCAATGGAACAATCCCCTGGCGCGCGACGCCATCTTTTGGGAGTACAACGTTTCCAACATCTCCGACTATGACCTGCCGCAGGTGGCGTTCGGCTTTCACGTCGACAATGCCATCGGCAACGACGCCAACGACGAGATCGGCTTTTTCGACACCTATTTGGATATGGCGTTTTCCTGGGACATAAACGGCGTCGGCTCGGGCGGTTTAAAAGTCGGCACCATGGGATTTGCCTACCTCGAAAGCCCGGGCGCCGCCTATGATGGGGTCGATAACGACCAGGACGGCCTGATCGACGAAAAGCGCGACAATCCGACTGCCGGCCGCCTGCTGGGGCCGGAGGAAGGTATCGCCGATCTGGAAGCCTTTTTGAAATATTACGCCCTGAATCGTTCCGATCTGCGTCCCCATTGGGAAGGCGACGAAGATCAGGACTGGATGGACGGCGACGACAAAAACGGCAACGGCATTTACGATATCGACGAAAACGCAGGCGATGATGTCGGCTTGGACGGCATTGGACCCGGCGAGCTGAATTATCCAGGCCCGGATGAGGGCGAGTGCAACCATCGCCCCGACTTTCTCGAAGGCTTCGGCTGCGAACCCAACTACAACTTTACCGACGTGACCGAATCGGATATGATCGGCTTGACGGCCTTTACCCTTTTCCCGGTGGCGGAAACGCTGAACGGCAAACCAAAGACCTTCCATCAGGATTGGGTGATGTGGCAGTTGACCGGCACCGGCATGTTGAAGGAGTACATCGGCGAGATTTCCAACTTGATCGAAATCTTTGCCTCCGGCCCGTTCCCCCTGTACAAAGGCCGCACCGAGCGCGTCTCCATGTCCATGCTGCACTCCTTCGACGATCTGAACGGCTTGAATCAAAAGCCGCCGCAGGCGCCGATTCTTTATGAGCTCAAACGCGTCGTGCAGCTGATCTATGAGAAGGACTATCGTTTTGCTCAGCCGCCCAAGATGCCGACGCTGACCGCCACCGCCTACGACGGCAAAGTGGTGCTGACCTGGGACGATGTTGCCGACAAAGCCACCCGCGAGCCGTTCCTGCGCGGAGTCAACGACTTTGAAGGTTACAAACTCATCCGCGCCACGGACAAAAAGTTTCAAGATGCCATGGTGATCACCGACGGCTACGGCACCCCTTCGCTCTATAAAGCCATTTACCAGTGCGATCTGAAAAACGGCAGGCGCGGCTTTACCAACTACGGCCTGCTCAACGGCATGGGCTACTATTTGGGCGACGACACCGGCATCACGCATTATTTCGTCGATGAAAACGTGCAAAACGGCGTGACTTATTACTACGGGTTGGCAGCCTACGATTACGGCATCACGCCTGATCTCGCTCCGCCCGGAATAGCGCCGTCGGAAAACAATCTGGTTATCGAACTGGACGAGTTCGAAGAGATCCGCCGCATCGGTCAAAACATTGCCATCGTGACGCCGCACAGCACACCGCCGGAATATACGCCGCCCTCGCTGCAGATTTTGGCCAACAGTCTCAAAAAGACATCCGGTTGGGCGCAGCCAAAAATCGTGGCCAAGAACGCCCTCAAGCCGAATCATATCTATACGCTAAAGTTCACAGCCAAGATCAAGACGGCGCTCAAGGACACGCCGAACGGCTACTATTATTTGACCAACGGCTACGAAATCTATGACGTTACCGACAGCAATCGCGTGGTGGTCAAAGAAGATCCGGAGCATGCCATCCTCGACAATCTGGTTTACGACCGCATCAACTTTGACGAAACGGCGCCGGAAAAGGATTGGTTTTTGAAAATCGGCAGTCCGCTGACCTCCGATATTGCCGACGGCGTCGTGATCCAAATGCAGGCCAATCATATCTCTTCGCTGCACGGCGGCTATGACTTGGCCAATTCCGGCTGGGTGCAGGGCAACGCGAGCATCGGCATTGCGCCGACTGAAGATGCGGTCAAATATTTCCCATGGGATTATGAGCTGATTTTCACCAATAATCCCAGCGCCTACATCGGCAAAGCGGCGGCCACCAAGACCGTCGTGCGCGATACGGCCGGACCAGTGCCGCCTGAGATGCAGCTCGCACGGCAACCATGGCCGTTCTTTATGATCAATAAAACTTTTCCGCATGCGACCGGCGAATACGACACCCTGGACGTCATCGGCATTGATGATAATGCCAACGGCGTATTCGACTGGAAGGAAGACCGCGTTTTGTTCGGCGTGACGGACGACCGCAACCGCTGGAAAAAGAGCGTGTTTGTCGTCAAATTCTACGAACAACCGCAGGCGGGCGACGTTTACTTTGCCACTTTCAATCGCCCCTTCTTTACCTGCGATTCGCTGACGTTCAAGGTGCTGCCGGAAGGCGAGCTGAATCTGCAAAAAATCAATGAGGAAATGGACCGAATTACCGTCGTGCCCAACCCCTACATTGCCTCCAACGACATGGAACCGGCGGTTTTCAACCAGTTCCTCAATCAGCGGCGTCGGATCATGTTCACCCATCTGCCGGCACAGTGCAAGATCACCATTTTTACTGTGAGCGGCGTCTTTGTCGATGAAATCGATGTGGAAAACGCCGCCGACAACGGCATTGCCCACTGGGACCTCAAATCGAGTGAAGGCTTGGACATCGCCGCCGGCATGTATCTATATCACGTCAAGTCGAAACGAACCGGCGCCGAAAAAATCGGCAAGTTTGCCATCATCAAGTAATGAGGGAGTGAACGATCATGAAGATCTCGATCAAATATATCGTGCTTCTGCTGCTCATCTTGGCAGCGGTTGCCTCGGCGCAGCAGCCCTATCGCCGCGGCACCACGGCGGCAAACTTTTTAGAGATCGGTTACGGCAGCCGCGGCAACGCCATGGGCGATGCGGTCGTCGCCACCTCCGAAGACCTTGAATCCTGCTACTGGAACCCGGCCGGTTTGGCGATGATGAGCCGCAACGAGGTGTTGTTCAGCATGCAGCCGTGGGTCATCGACATCAACACCAGCTTTGCGGCCGTCGGCTTGGTATTGCCGCGCTACGGCGTATTTGCGCTGTCCATCAACCAGATGAACTACGGCAAAGAAAAAGTCACCACTCTGGCGGCGCAGGACGGCACCGGCGAAAACTATACGGCCGCCGAGTTCGCCTTTCAACTGTCGTACGCGCGCAAGTTGACGGAGTGGTTTTCCTTCGGCGCCGGCATCAAGTACGTCAACTCGACGATTTGGCACGTCAGCGGCAATGCGGCGGCCATCGATTTGGGCGCCTTGGTCAACACCCCCTTCTTTTCGCCCACCGGCGACCGCAGCGACGGCCTGGCCATCGGCATGAGCATTGCCAATTACGGCACCCGAATGCGCTACGACGGCATGGACCTTCTGCAGCCCATCGATCCCAATCCCAACGTCAGCGGCAATTACGCCTATGTCGAAGGCCAATATCTCACTCAGTCTTGGGAGTTGCCTCTGATCTTTCGCATCGGCGTGGCGCTGCATCCGATTGTAACCCACAATCACCGCCTTACGCTCGAGGCGGATGCGCTGCATCCCAACAACAACAGCGAATCGGTCAATCTCGGTGCACAATATCGTTTTACGCTGCCTTCTTTCGGCAGCTTTTACCTCCGCGCCGGCTATAAAGGTCTGTTCATGGATCGATCCGAGTACGGTCCCTCCTACGGTTTCGGCATCTCGACGCGCCTTTCCCGCTTGGGCCTGCGCATCGACTACGCGCTGCGCGATATAGGCCTCCTTGGAACAGTGCATGCTTATACCGTCAGCATGCTGTTCTGATTGACTCACCTCCTCACGATCCCCGGCCGCTTGCGACCGGGGATTTTTTTTGCTATTTCCATTTGATTTTCTGAATCAAATTCTTAATTTATGCTTAACGCAAATGGACGTCGCCCCATGCCGAAAACCGCTCTGACGATTTTCATTTACACCCTGCAGTTCGCTTTTACGGCGATTGCCGTGCCGATCGGCATTGCCGCTTCCTACCTGCTGCCCCAGCGCCCCTTTCTGCGCATTGTACAGCTCTGGGCTCAAGGTCTTTTCGTTCTAATGGGAAAGCGGATCGAGCGCTTCGGCGTACCGCCGCGGGAAAGAAACGGTCTTTTGATCCTGGTCAATCATTCCAGCTTGTACGACATCCCGGCGGTTATGACGATCTGGCCCGGAGTCGCCTGGTTGGGCCGCGACTATCTGCTGCGCATTCCGCTCTTCGGCCGCATGCTGAAGCGGCTGAACTATATCGGCGTCGAACGGGATCCGACGCAAAGCGCACGACGCATTCTAAATCAGGCGCTGGCGGGTGCGGCAAGATTCAACATTGCCGTTTTTCCGGAAGGCACGAGAACCCTCAACGGCCGACTCGGCGAATTCAAGCGCGGCTTTGTTCACATTATGCGCAGCGGAAAGCTTGACGTGCTGCCGGTGACCTTGACCGGTTTCTATCAGTTAAAGCCCAAGAACCGATCGACGATAGACATCCGAGCGCCTTTGCGCATCATTGTCGGTAAACCGATCGGCTATGAAGAGTTGGAGTGGCTGTCGACGCAGGATATTCTGAACCGTATGCGGGAGATCATCGAGATGCAGCTCCTGACAGGCCGTCCTTATCAAGAGATTCCCGCACCGAGTAACGTAATGGAGAGGTAGAACGCTCATGTCGAAAGAAAAATGGGGATTCGTCATTAATCCCATAGCGGGAAACGGTTACGCCCGCCATTATGCAGCCAAGGTGAAGGAAAAGATCAGCCAACACAACCTCGATGCACGGCTGGTGTTTACGGAGCGTCGGGGGCATGCGGTCGAGTTGGCGGCGGCGCTGGCGCGCGAAGGCTGCAAGATCATCGTGGCGGTGGGCGGCGACGGTACCGCCAACGAAACCGCCAGAGGCCTGTTGGAGCATCCGCAGGTGACTTTCGGCATCGTTTCAGCAGGCACCGGCAACGATTTTGCGCCGGTACTCGGCTTTTCCGAGCATTTTACCGACCAAGACTGGGACGTTCTTTTCGAGGAACACGCCACACGCATGGATGTCGGCCAGTGCAATGAAAATTATTTTTTGAACGGCATGGGACTCGGCTTTGACGCCCAGGTGGCGGCGGAAAATTATCGCCCGGATCAATCCGTCAAGGAAGGCAGCGGCACCAAGTATTTCCGGCATATCATCAAAAATCTCTTTTTGTATCGCGAAAAACCTTTGCGGGCGCAGTTCAACGGGCACAAGCACGAGGCGCTGACCTTTATGAACACCATCGGCAACGGCCGGCGCGTCGGCGGCGGCTATTACCTGACGCCCCAGGCTTACGCCGACGACGGACTTTTCGATATTTGTCTGGTCGAACCTTTGCCGCTTTTCGAACGGCTCAAGCTCTTTCTCAAGGCGCCGAAAGGCGGTCATTTGGGTCATCCCAAAGTTTCGTATTTCCGCGCACCGGAACTCTATGTCGAGTTCGATGAAACCGTTCCGCATCATTTGGACGGTGAGCTGTTTTTTGCCGAAAAATTCCACGTGCGCATTCTGCCGAAAAAGCTCAAAGTGCTGTTCAATCCGCGCGGCCGCCATTTTCTTCAGCTTGCGTAAGAGATTGGGGCTCCTTCATTAAACCATTTTTTCCTCGAGCTGCAACAGGACCACCACAAACGGCTTTTTCTTCCCAAAGCAGAGCATTGACGGCCTTTAAACCGATTGACCTTTCTTTGGTCTTCATCGACCGCAAAAAGCAAAAGGATAGTTCCGCCTGCTTTTTTAATTTTGAATTCAATATTTTCTTGTGCAGAATGCGATCTTTTGCTACCTTATAGTGTGAACAAATTGGTGGAGGTTGGGAAAATGTTCAAAACAATTACCGTACTTTTTTGCTTCTCTTTGCCCCTTTTCGGCGCCGTTACCCACGGCCTGCTCGGCTCTTATTACGACGATCTCAACCTGACTGAATTCGTCGAGACCCGCATCGACTCCGTTATTAATTTCGACGATACAACCCTCGGCGCGGCTCCGGCCGGTACAAAAGTCAAACCCGACGGCCAATACTCCATCCGCTGGACCGGCTTTGTGCGCATCGACTCGACCGGCTCCTGGCAGTTTTTTACCATGAGCAACGACGGGGTTCGCCTATGGTTGGGTGAGGACAAGCTGATCGACAATTGGACAACCCATACAGCTAAAGAAGACCGCGCCTCACGATCCCTACAAAAAGGATGGTACCCGATTCGCCTCGAATACTTTCAGGACGGCGGCGGCTCCATTATGCAGCTTCGTTTTCAGGGCCCAGGCTTTAAAAAGGCGATCATCCCCTCAGCCAATTTAAGCGCCTTTGATCCTCGAGCAGGTATTCCGACGGTCGACGCCGGACAAGACCGATTCGTGGAGCTGCCGACCGACACGCTTACATTGACGGGAACCGCTACGGACACCAACGGCGTCATCGTTGTCTATCGTTGGGAACAGACGGCCGGCCCTTCGCCCGCCCGACTCGAAGGGACGGACAGCCCCACCCTGCATTTATCGGGTTTGGTAGAGGGTAAATATGTATTTCGCTTGACCGTCATCGATAATGACGGCGATCAAGCGTCCGATGAAGTCGTCGTGATGGTCGTGCCGCAGGCCGGGGAGCCGCTGGTTTCCGGCGAATTGAAAAAATGGCACAAAGTCACCCTCACTTTTGACGGCCCGCCGAGCGCCGAGACTGCAACGCCGAATCCTTTCTTAGATTATCGTCTGACGGTGACTTTTACTGCTCCCGACGGCCGCATCATTCAGGTTCCGGGGTTCTATGCCGCCGACGGACGGGCTGCAGAAACGAGCGCCGATTTCGGCCGCAAATGGCAGGCGGTGGTGATTCCCGATCAAGTCGGCTTGTGGCGCTACAAGGCTTCTTTTCGTTTCGGCTCGAACATTGCCGTGGATCTGAATGAGGAGAGCGGCGAGCCGACCGCCTTCGACGGCGTCGAGGGCAGCTTTACCGTCGCCCCAAGCGACAAGCAGGCGCCCGATTTCCGCGCCAAAGGACTGCTGCAGTATGTCGGCGGGCACCATCTACGCTTTGCCGAAACAGGCGAATATTTTCTCAAAGGCGGCGCCGACAGCCCGGAAAATTTTCTCGCCTATTACGAATTCGACGGTACGTGGGATAACGGCGGCAAACCGCTGCCCGGCCTGATCAACGGTCTGCACCGCTACGAACCGCACCTTGGCGACTGGCGGCCAGGCGATCCGACTTGGCAGGACGGCAAGGGCAAGGGCATCATCGGCGCCTTGAACTATCTTGCCTCCCAGGGCGGCAATTCGGTCTATTTTTTGACCATGAACGTGACCGGCGACGGTGACGACGTCTGGCCGTGGATCGCTCCGCACGCCTATCACCGTTTCGATGTCAGCAAGCTCGAGCAGTGGGAGATCGTCTTTTCTCACATGGATCGGCTGGGCATTCAGCTGCACGTCGTTCTGCAGGAGACTGAGAACGATCAGCTGCTGAACGACGGAGAATTGGGTCTGGAGCGCAAACTCTATTTTCGGGAACTGATCGCGCGCTTCAGCCATCATTTGGCGCTGGTTTGGAATCTTGGTGAGGAAAACACCAACACGACGCAGCAGCTCAAAGATTATTGCACCTTCATCAAGGCGCTCGATCCCTATGACCATCCGATCGTCGTGCATACCGATCCCCAGCGAGACGGCTATGAGCCGATCTACGGTCCTCTGCTCGGCTTTCCGCTGTTCGACGGCGCCAGCCTGCAGGTGTTCGAGCCGCAAAAAGGCGATCAGCTCAGCGTCATCAATTGGCTGCCGGTGCATCGCCTGACGCTTGAATGGCGAAAGCGTTCGGCGGCTGCCGGTCACAAGTGGATCGTCTGCGGCGACGAAATGGGCGGCTGGGCCAACGGCCTGCGCCCGGACGCGGTCGATCCGACACGCGATTGGCCGCGCAAGTACGGCTTATGGGCCAATCTCATGGCCGGCGGTGCGGGCGTCGAATGGTACTGCGCCGGTCAGGATCAATCCCTGGAAGACTGGCGCACCCGAGAAACCATGTGGAAACAGACGGCCGCGGCGCTGCAGTTTTTCCACACTTACCTTCCCTTTTGGCAAATGGAACCGGCCGATTCGCTGCTCGAAAGCGGCGTCGGCTATTGTCTTGCCAAGCCCGGAGATACCTATCTCGTCTATCTCTTGGAAGGCGGCGAGCAAACGCTTGACCTCAAGAACGACGGCACGACCTATCACGTCGCCTGGTTCGATCCGCGCCAAGGCGGCAGATTGCGGCGCGGCAGCGTGCTTGAGGTGCAGGGGCCGGGAAAAGTTTCACTCGGTCGTCCGCCCTACGACGTCGATCGCGATTGGGCGGTGCTGCTGTCGACGGTGCACACGGCCGTCAACGACGATGCGCAGACAGAGGCCTTGCCGAAAAGCTGCTCGCTGCTGCCGGTTTACCCCAACCCCTTCAACCAGGAAACGGTGATCACTTTTGAACTGCCGAAGCCGATGACCGTCGAGCTGGGAATTTACAATCTGCAGGGACAGCAGGTGCGCGAGCTGGTACGGGAACCCCAGGCGCCCGGCCTGCGCCGCATCGTTTGGGACGGCCGCAACAGCCGCAATCAGTCTTTGGCAAGCGGCACCTATCTCGTGCGCATGAAAGCCGTGAGCGCCGACGAGCGCGTCGAGAAAACGGTTAAATGCGTGCTGCTGAGATAGCCGCTCCTTTCTTGGGCAAAAGGCGTCGGCATCTTCCGCCGACGCCTTTTTTGTTGGTGTGAATCAAGCCGAACAGCAGGCAAAACGCCGGAACCCGACAAACGCTTTTCCGCAAAACCAGCGTGTTTCTCCCTTTATGATTCTCTACCAAGACCTGCAGCTTATCAAATCTGCTTTTCGGCAAATTTCTCGAAAGATGGAAAATACAGCTTTGCAGGCTGTAATGACTATGAACAAACCTTATCTTCGCATAGTCTGTCGAACATACAGATAAATCCGCGATGCGCTTCTCCGGCGGGGCAGATCAGAACCTCCGTGATTCTGCCGGTGAATCAAAAACCTCAATTTACCGCCTTTGTTTTGTTCGCCGATCTTTTTACCTTTCAATCAATAATTTTTGCCACGAAGGCACAGAGATTTTTAATTCGGCTGATTTATATGCTGAACTATTTCAAAAAAATCAACAAACCTCTCGACCCATTTTCTATAAAAACTGTGTGACCTCCGTGCCTCCGTGGCTTGACAAATGAATTGAAAAAAAATTACACAATTTTTTGGAGGAGAAATGAATCGTCACAAAATCACCCGCCGAGATTTTTTGAAAACCGCCGCCGCGGCGGCCGTACTACCGCCGCTTATCGCCGAGAGCGCAACCGGTCAATCCCCCATCGACCAGGTTCCGCTCGGCAAGACCGGCCTGACCCTCAGCCGTCTGGGCATCGGCGTCGGCACTTACGGCGGCCGGCTGCAGCGCGATCTGGGACACGATGGCTTTAATGCGCTCATCCGTTACGCCTACGAGCGAGGCGATCAAGGATCTGCCGCGGGAAAAGCTGTTCATCCTTACAAAAATGGGCGGCATACCGGAGGATCCTTTGAAGGAAATCGACCGCTTCCGCAGCGAGCTCGGCACCGATTATATCGACTGCCTTTTGATTCACTGCAAGGTGACGGCGGACTGGCCGGAAACGCACAAATCCCTCATCGACGCCTTTTCCGAGGCCAAAGCGCGCGGCATTATTCGCAGCCACGGCGTCTCCTGTCACTCGCTGCCGGCGCTGCAGCGCGCCGCTCAGCTCGACTGGGTCGAGGTCAATTTGGTGCGCCTCAATCCCCAAGCCGTAAACATCGACACGCCGGACGAAAAGGTCTTTAATGACAGCAGGCCCGAGCATCTGGCTCCGGTCATCGAACAGATCAAACTCATGCGGCAGAACGGTCACGGCGTCATCGGCATGAAGATCATGGGCGAAGGCGCCTTTAAAACGGCGGAAGAGCGCAGGAAATCGATCACCTTTGCCGTGCAATCCGGATTGGTGGATGCGATGACCATCGGCTTCAAGAGCGCGGAAGAGATAGACGAGGCGATCGCCAACATTCAAACCGCCCTTGCAGAACAAAAGCGCTGAAAGTTCGTCCTATAGACGGTAAAGTGTGAAAAGAGGCTCTATGGGACAAAAATCTGCCTGGTTGCTGTTTGCGGCTCTGTCGGCGGCCGCTGCGGTTGCCGTGCAGGCGCAGACAATCGCGGTCAATTCCATCGGCTATTTGCCGGACGCGCCGAAAATCGCGACCCTTGCGGCGCCCTGCACGCGCTTCGAAGTGAAATCGAGCAAGGGCAAGACGGTCTTGATCGGCAAAGCGGTCGGCCCGTTCAAGCAGGACGACATTCCCCATGAGGTCTGGCTGGCCGATTTTTCCGCTTTAAAGAAACCCGGCACCTATTACATCGAAATTGCCGGCGTCGGCAAGTCGCCTCTTTTCCGTATCGGAAAGAATGTGTACGCTGACGCCTTTTACACAGCCATGCGCGCCATGTACCTGTGGCGCTGCGGAACCGCCGTGGAAGGAACGCACAACGGCAACGTTTATCGTCACGAGGCTTGTCATCTCGACGACGGCTATGAGGACTATCTCGGCCGGCCGGGCGTCAAACGCGACGGCGTCGGCGGCTGGCACGATGCCGGAGATTACGGCAAATACGTCGTCAACGCCGGGGTGACCGTCGGCTGCCTGTTCCTGGCCTGGGAGCACTTTCAGCCGCAATTAGAAAAAATAGCGCTCCATCTGCCGGAAACGGCTCCAGGCTATCCCGATTTCCTCAAGGAAATCAAATGGGAGATCGACTGGCTGCTCAAGATGGCCTATCCCGACGGCTCCGGCCGCGTGTCTCACAAACTGACGCGCACCAATTTCGAGGGCTTTGTCATGCCCGAAGCCGACGACGGCAAACGCTTCTTCACCGAGTGGAGCTCCGCCGCTACGGCCGATTTTGCCGCCATGACCGCCATGGCCGCGCGCATCTTTCAGCCTTACGATGCCGCCTACGCGCAGAGGTGCCTCGAGGCGGCCAAGCAAAGTTATGCCTATCTTCAGGAGCACCCCGAAAATGTGCCGTTCCGCATGGGCGACTTTCGCACCGGCGCCTATGCCACGCATGACGGCGACGACCGCATTTGGGCCGCAGCCGAGCTGTGGGAGACCACGGGCGATCCCGGCTATCTCGCCGATTTCGAGAGAATGAGCCGCGAATACAAGCCGCAAATGCGCCGCGGCGAAGCCGCCGCTTCGGAAAGCCGCTTGATCGACGACGATTGGGACTGGGGCAACGTGCGTAATCTCGGCTCCTTCACCTATCTCCTCTCCAAGCGTCAAGGCAGGAATGCGGAATTTTACGAGCGGCTAAAGGCGGATCTCCTGGCAAGCGCCGATTCGATTGCCGCCCACGCCCGTCGTGACGTCTACGGCAGGCCGCTGGAGCGCTACTACTGGGGCTGCAACGGCACGGTCGCCCGCCAGGTGCTCAACCTGCAGATCGCTTACCGCCTCTCGCCCAAAGCCGACTATCGCCGCGCGGCTCTCGATGCTTTGGCGCATCTCTTCGGCCGCAACGTCTACAGCCGCTCCTACGTCACCGGCCTGGGACACAATCCGCCGCTGCATCCGCACGACCGCCGTTCCGGCGCCGACACGATCGAGGCGCCGTGGCCCGGCTATCTGGTCGGCGGCGGTCACAGCGCAACCGGCTGGGTCGACGAAGAAGCCAGCTATGCCACCAATGAAATCGCCGTTAACTGGCAGGCGGCGCTGATCTATGCGCTGGCCGGATTCCTGCCGCAATAACGCCGCACTCTTTATAGGAACAAAGACATGGCAAAAAAAAGACTCGTTGCAGGCCTTGTTCTGTCGATCTCGTGCTGCAGCCCAGCTTCAGCCGATTCCTATAAAAATTTTCACGTCGCGGTCTATGCGCGCGCTTACGAAGTCCGTGAGATGGGCGATCTGACCAAGCTCGCCGAACGGTTCGACCTGATGCAGAAACACGTCAAGATCAGCAAAATCTATTTGGAAACGCACCGCGACATGATCGTGGTCGACCAGGAGACGCTCGACAAGGCCAAAGCCTTTTTTGCTGCGCGGGGCGTGCAGACCTCCGGCGGCATCACCATTACCGTCAACGAGATGAACCGCTTCCAAACCTATTGCTACACCAATCCGGAGCACCGCCGCAAACTGCGCGAAATCGTCGAATTCACCGCCCGCAATTTCGACGAAATCATTCTCGACGATTTCTTTTTTACCAACTGCAAATGCCCGAGCTGCATCGCCGCCAAGGGCAGGCGCAGCTGGACGGATTTTCGCCTCGACCTGCTCACCCGCGCCGCCAAAGAGCTCATTATCGAACCGGCCAAAAAGGTCAATCCGAAGGTGCGGGTCATCATCAAGTATCCGAACTGGTACGAGCACTTTCAAGGCCTGGGCTTTAATCTTAAAACCGGCCCCAAGCTGTTCGACGGCCTGTACACCGGCACCGAAACGCGCGATCCGTCGAGCAATCAACACTTGCAGGCATACCTGGGCTACCTCATTTTCCGCTACTTCGAAAACCTCAAACCGGGCAAAAATTACGGCGGCTGGGTCGATGCCGGCGGCATGCGCTATGCCGACCGTTACGCCGAACAGCTATGGCTGACGCTCTTTGCCAAAGCCCCGGAACAGACGCTGTTCGACTTTCGCGGCCTGCAGATGCCGTTGAGACCCAACCTGCGCGGCCCTTGGCATGGACAAGGCACCAGCCTCGATTTCGACGTCATGATCAAACCGGCGCTCAACGAGGACGGCAGCTATACCTCCGAAGCCGTGCTGTCGCTATTGGCCGGCTACGCCTTGCAACAAGTCGACGGCCTGCTCGGCGAGCTGGGCAATCCCGTCGGCATCAAAAGCTACAAGCCGTATCATTCGCTCGGCGAGGATTTTCTGCAGACCTATCTCGGCATGATCGGCATCCCCATGGATCTGGTCCCCGACTTCCCCCAAAACGAAAAGATGGTCGTGCTGACCGAAGCCGCCGCCTTTGACCCGCAGCTCGTCGCCAAAATCAAGCGGCAGCTGTCGAACGGCAACGATGTGCTCATCACCTCCGGACTGCTCCGCAAACTGGGCCCCAAGCTGGACGACATCGTCGAACTGCGTTACAGCGACCGCAAGGCCCTCGTCAAGCAGTTCCGTGCCGGCTGGGGGCCGATGCAGAACAGCGAGGCGGAAATGCTCATCCCGCAAATCCACTACCTGACCAACGATTCGTGGGAGGAGATTTCGGCGTTCGACGAAACCAACGGCTGGCCGCTGCTGCACTCGGCCGGCTATGCTGACGGCAGGCTCTATGTCCTCACCGTACCGGAAAACTATACCGACCTGTACCATCTGCCGCCGGCGGTTCTCAACCTGCTGCGGCAGACCGTTTCCGCCGGCATGCCGGTTCGCCTCGAAGGTCCGAGCCGCATCGCGCTGTTCGTCTATGACAACCACACCTTTATCGTCGAGTCGTTTCTCGACGAGTCCGCCGATGCGGCAGTGGTGGTCAAGCCGAAATGCGACAGCCTCCAAAATCTCCTGACAGGCGAAGAGCTTGCCGGCGAGGCGGTGCAGGACTTTCGTCGCCAGGATATCGGCGAAAAACGCTTCCGCTTTACCCTCAAGCCGCATTCCTATACGGTATGGAGAATACGCTAATCTGCCGATAAACTGCAAAACCCATGAACCCTAACCAACGAGGTGACTTTATGAAACGCATTAACGTATTCCTTCTGATGACTGCTTTTGCCGTCTCGGCGTTCGCCAAGGTGAATTTCAACGGCGAGTGGCGCTTTAACGAAAGCAAGAGCAAACTCGATCAGATGGGAGCGGCATTTATTCAAACCAAAATGGTCATCACTCAGGGCGACAACGACCTGACGATCAGCAACACCATGCCGAGCTTTGACGGCAGCGAAATGGTGACGGAACAGAAACTGACGCTGGACGGCCAAGAATGTCGTTCCGAAATCTGGAACTCCCAGCGCGTTTCCAAAGCCAATTGGTCCGAGAGCGGCGATGCTTTGGTGATCACCTCCGCCATCACTTTTGAGCGCGACGGTCAAAGCAGCGTGATCAACATAACCGAGGAATGGCGTTTAGCCGAGGACGGCAAGGCCCTGGTGATCAAGCACAACTCTTCCTCCGAGTGGGGCGAGCGCAACCTCACGCTGGTGTTCGACCGCGCTGAAAGCAAATAGCAAATCATAAAAGGGTTTCCAATGACCGATCCCCAATGGCAACAACTGGTTGCCAAGGTCCAAGGCCGCAGCCGCGAACCGGTCTGCGGCTTTATTATCGACTCGCCGTGGCTGCCGAATTGGTACGGCATCACGATCCTGGAATACATGACCGATCACGAACTCTGGCTGCAGGCCAATTTAAAAGCCGTTTCGCTCTTTCCGGATGCGCTGTTTTTGCCGGGATTTTGGGCGGAATTCGGCATGTGCACGGAACCGTCGGCGTTCGGCGTCCGCTGCACCTTTCCGCAGAACGAGTTCCCCTATGCGCATTCCACTCTGCGTTCAGCAGACATCGACGCGCTGCCGCAACCCGATCCCCGCACCGACGGTCTTTTGCCGTTCGTCATCAGCCGTCTGAAATGGGCGCAGCCGCGCCTCGAAAGCCTCGGCCACCGCATTCGTTTCGCCGTCGCGCGCGGCCCGCTCAACATCGCCGGCTTTCTGCTGGGCATGACCGAATTCCTCACCGCCATGATGATGGAACCGCAAAAAACGCATGCTCTGCTGCGCCGGATCACCGATTTTCTCAAGGACTGGCTGGACTATCAGCGGGAATGCTTTTCCACGATCGACGGCATTCTTTTGCTGGACGACATCATCGGCTTTCTCAGCGAGGATCAGTTCGTCGAGTTCGGCCTGCCCTATTTCAAGGAGCTGTTCGCCGCGCCGGTGACGGTGAAATTTCTCCACAACGACGCACCGTGCCGCGCCTCCGCACCGCATCTGGCGGAAATGGGCGTCAATCTTTTTAACATGGGCTTTGACGTCGAGCTTAATGAGCTGAAAGAGCTCACCGGCAATCAGGTGACCTTGTTGGGCAACATTCCGCCGCGCGACGTATTGGCCGCCGGAACGCCTGCGCAGGTGGCGGAGGCCGTGGAGCGGCAGTTCAATTCTCTGAAGAGCTGGGATCGCGTGATCTTTTCCTGCGGCGGCGGCATGCCGCCGGGCGTTTCATCCGAAAATCTGTCCGCATTCATCCAAGCAGTCAAATCGATAAGGAGCGTTTGAGATGCACAAACAACAAGAATCCTCTTCCTCGGCCATTTCGCGTCGACAGTTCGTCGGCTCCGTCGGCGCTGCGGCGGCGCTGTTCACCATCGTTCCTCGGCGCGTGCTCGGCGGGCCCGGCGTCGTGCCGCCGAGCGATCTGGTCAATGTCGCCTGCATCGGCGTCGGCGGCATGGGCAAGAACAACGCCTTTTCGCTGCGCACCCCGGACGCCATGGTCGAACAATGGAAAAAGGAGCAGGCTGAACAGCCGCAGGTCGATCCGAAAACGCTGACCTCTGAAGAACTCGAACGCCGCGAGCGGCGTCGACGCATGCGCGAGCCCAAACAGCTGGCCAACATCTATGCCCTCTGCGACGTCGACCTCGATTACGCCAAATCGACTATCGAGGCCTACCCCAAAGCCAAGGTCTACCAGGACTTTCGCAAAATGCTGGATACCGAAAAAGAGATCGACGCCGTGGTCATTGCCACGCCCGATCATACGCATGCCGTCATCGCCATGTACGCCATGCAGCTGGGTAAGCACGTCTTTTGCCAAAAGCCGCTGACCAAGACCATTTACGAAGCGCGGGTTTTGGCTGAAACGGCCAAAAAGATGAACGTCGTGACGCAGATGGGCAATCAAGGTCATGCAAGCGAAGGAGCGCGATTGATCAAGGAATGGCTGGACGACGGCGCCATCGGGCCGGTGCACCGCGTCGCGGTTTGGACCAACCGGCCGATCTGGCCGCAGGGCAATCTCAAGCGCCCGGAGGAAGCGCCGATTCCGGCCAACCTCGATTGGGACCTGTGGCTCGGTCCGGCGCCGAAAAAGCCGTACCATCCCGACGTCTGCCACTTCAAATGGCGCGGCTGGCGCGACTACGGCACCGGCGCGCTCGGCGACATGGGCGCCCATCTCATCGATCACCCCTTTTGGGCCCTGGATCTCGGACACCCGATCAGCGTCCAGGCCAGTTCCACGGAGTACAGCGACGACGCCTACCCGCTGGCGACCATGGTGACCTACGAGTTTCCGGCGCGCGGCAACCGTCCGCCGGTGACGCTCACCTGGTATGACGGCGGCCTGACGCCGCCGCGTCCCGACGAACTGGAACCGGGCCGACAAATGGGCACCGGCGGCAGCGGCGTGCTCTATTACGGCGAAAAGGGCATTCTCATGCACGGCGATTACGGCAACGCGCCGCGCCTCATCCCGGAAAGCAGAATGAAAGAGTACAAGCAGCCGGAGCACACCATCCCCCGCTCGCCCGGCATTCACGAAGAGTGGATCGAAGCGATCAAAACCGGCGGCCGGTCGACGACCGACTTTAGCTACTCCGGCCCGCTCACCGAGGTCATGCTGCTCGGCAACGTCGCCGTGTTCATGAAAGGTAAGAACACCAAATTAATGTGGGATCCGCAGAATCTCAAAATTACCAACGTCCCGGAAGCCAACGACCTCCTGCACTACCAGTATCGCGAAGGGTGGTCGCTGTAGCGGCGATTGCAGCAGCCAGACGGCCAAAGAGGAGATCTAAAAACAGTTTCTGTGAGATTATTGCCGCTTCTTCATGTTTTTCCCCATCCCCAACCGGTTCGGAACGATATCCGAGCCGGTTTTTTTATCATCGGCTATTGAAAGATGCCAAAGACGCTAAGTTTATCATCAGCACATTCTAAAGGCTCTTTGGTTTTTGCCTAGCTTTATAAAAAATGCTTGCTCGGCATCGAATAGTTGATTATCATTCCATTGAAACCACCGAAAATCCATTCGGCTCTGCAAATCAAAGCATTGCCGTTTCAAGAATGGCCGCCCCTCTGCGAACGAGGGAAAAGCAGAAGATAAAAAACATCAGGGGGCAACCCTTATGGTTGATGCTACGAAACGTCCCATCGCCTCTATCCAATAAACCGCCGCAACAACCATGACGGCACAACCGCACCGCCGCCGTATCACTGACTGACACCAAACGCCGTCGATCGAACGACGCCGAAAATTCCGATCGACGCCGCAAAAATTTGCCGATGCCCGATTCCCCGCGCGCCGATCCACAATCGCGGTTGTTCATCGCGGAATGATCGTCGTCGCGTAGTCGCGTAGTCGCGTAGGGGCAACCCTGCGTGGTTGCCCCAATGAAACGCGTGTTTCCCCGATTAAATACGTGGTTGCCCCGAAAAAACGCGCGGTTGCCCCGATTAAATACGTGGTCGCCCCGATAAAACGCGCGGTTGCCCCGATGTAACGCGCGGTTGCCCCTACATGACGATCGGCCGCCGCATTGCGCATCGACGATGTTTGGGCGACCACATAGGGTCGCCCCTACGAAATGGACCGCCGCACATATCCGACGAACCGGTGCGACAACCATGATGGGACAATCCGATCGGGTCGCCCGTCCGGTATTGCGCGGCATCGCGGGCGTTCATCACGGAACGACCGCCGTGATTATCGGCGCAATCATGTAGGGGCAACCCTGCGTGGTTGCCCCGATTAAATACGTGTTTGCCCCGATTAAATACGTGTTTGCCCCGATTAAATACGTGTTTGCCCCGAAAAAACGTGCGGTTGCCCCGATTAAATACGTGGTCGCCCCGATGTAACGCGCGGTTGCCCCAATCAAACAATCGATCGCCGCATTGCGCATAGACGACGTTTTGGCGACCAAATAGGGTTGCCCCTACGAAACGCCCCGACATTCATATCCGCCGGCCGTTCGCCCGCAAACGGCCAAAACCGATCGACCGAAAATAAAAAAACCTCCTCCGAAACGATCTTCAGAGGAGGTCGAGGGAAAACAAAAGGCGTTATTTCTTCAAAATCGCCTTCATCACCTTTTCCTTGTCCAGTTTTTTGGTGCAGAAGAACCAGTCGTAGCAGGTAATGTCTTCTTTTTTGCTCTCCATGCGCTCTTTGGCGACGCCGCAGGAACCGGCCGGCGGCACGATGACGTCATCGCCCGGGCGCCAGTCGGCCGGCGTGGCTACCTGGAATTCGTCGGCGGTCTGCAGTGCGATCAGCACGCGGTACAGCTCGTCGAAATTGCGGCCCAGGCTGAGCGGATAGTAAATGATGGCGCGAATGATGCCCTTGGGATCGATAAAAAAGACCGCCCGCACCGCCTTGGTCGAGCTCTCTCCCGGCTGGATCATACCGTATTTCTTGGAAATCTCCATGGTAATGTCTTCCACCAGCGGGAACTTGACCTCGACGTTCTTCATGCCCTTGTACTCGATCTTTTCCTTGATCGTGCGCAGCCAGGCAATGTGGCTGTACAGGCCGTCGACCGACAGACCGACCAGTTTGCAGTTCGCCTTGTTAAACTGTTCTTCCATCGAAGCAAAGGTGATGAACTCCGAGGTGCAGACGGGAGTAAAGTCCGCAGGATGGCTGAAGAAAATCACCCATTGACCTTTGAAATCATCCGGAAAATTGATCTCCCCCTGCGTGGTGACCGCTTTAAAAGCCGGCGCTTTGTCGCCGATTCTCGGCATGGGAACGACTTCGTATTCCATAAAAGCCTCCTTTTCTTATATCTTTTTCAAATTCAACGAGACCTTTCGGCTCTGTTTAACACACTTGTTTGATAATTATTCTAAATTTTAGATTCAGAGTTTTTCAATATTCGCCGTTTTTAACCTGCCATTCAATTCGTTCGTTCCGACCGAAGCGCAGATGCAGGCGAAGGATATGCTCATCCATCATTTTAAATGTACAGTCGCCCTGGTCGCGGTGCAGGAAAATTCCGCCTTGTGTCCACGGGTGCGCCTGCGGCAAATAGATAAAGACGTTGTGCTCCGATCCCGCCGGCGCCGTGCTGACGCCCTGCAGCGCTTGCGCGCTTTCGTCCCAATGAACCTTCTCCAGCTCGACGGCCCCCTGCAGAATGTGGCGGTCCGTGCCGATGACCTGCGGCACGCCGCGCTTTTCGTGCAGCGCCAACAGGGTCACGCCGGTCGGCGGAACGAGGACCGTCAGCTCGCCCTTTACCTCGCCGAAAAACGCCTCGCGCCAAAAGTCGAAAGCCAGGTAGGTTTTATTATTGTCGAGGAAAAGTCGCTCCATCGGCAACGTATAGCTGCAACAGTCCGTCTCATCGTCGTTGAAAAAGGCGGCGATCGTCCATTCTCCAAAGGGTCGCTTTATCGGCAGCACCTGGATGCGCGCCGGATCACGGTCGAGCAGGTCTGCCGCCCGCGCCGTCTCGCCGTAAGCCGGCAGCGCTTTTTTGAGGATTTCGAGGCGCGTCGGGTCCAGATCGGTCAGGCGGTCGCCCGAGATGACGTTGCCCCCGCTAAGGGCAATGATCGTCGCCACCGCCTGCGCCTGGGAATAACTGAGCAGGCCAAGGCAAAGGTGATCGGCATCGTTGATCCAGGTGCGCTTGTGAAAGTACCATCGTTTGGCGACCGCCGCCGCGCTGCCGGTGGTCGAGACGTACTGCCGCCAGGCGTTCGACCGAAAGCCGTAGTTTTGATCCAGCTCGATGCGCATGCTGTCGATGAGGCCGACGGTCACCGGTCCCGGACCGCAGTCCTGCAGGTGGCAGTGCGGCCCCGCTGCTTTGCGCATGATTTCGAACGCGCGGCGATAGGCCATGGCCGGGGAAATCGAGGGGTCGTAATAGCGCTCGGCGCTGAGCAGCGACCAGCCGACGAAATCGACCTTGATCATCTCGTAGCCCCAGCGATTGGCGACCGTGTCGAACAGATCGTAAAGCCACTCGGCGGCCTGCGGGTGCGTGATGTCCAGGCAATAGCGTCGCGGATTCTCGCTGCGCGCCCAATCCGAGTCTTCGCTCGGCCAGGGGCCCACCCGCTTCAGGCGACCGTCCGGGTGCCGCAGCAGCCAATCGGGGTGCTTTTGAAACACCTCGGTCGGCTCCGAAATGACAAAAGGCGCAATCCACAAGCCCGGTTTAAGCCCGAACGCGCGGATACGGTCCGCCGTCCACTTCATGCCGTTCGGAAAGCGTTCGTTGCCCTCCCACTCGCCGTGCCAACGCTGATACCCTTCGTCGATTTGAATGTACTCGAGTCCGAACGGTTTGAGAACCCGCGCAGCAAATTCGGCGTTGCGCAGCACTTCTTCTTCCGACACCTGCTCGAACGTATAGAACCAGCTGCACCAGCCGTGAACAGTCGATTCGAAGCGCGCCGAGTTCAGTCTGCCCATCCAGGCGGCAAAACTTTCCAGCGCCGCATACGGATTTTGTCCGATCAGGAATGCGAACGGTTCGGATAGAATCTCCCCGCCCGGCGGCAGCACAAACCCATCGGCAAGGGTCGAATCGGCAATAAGTGAAAGCGCACTTCCCTGCTTTTCGACCCGCACTTTGCCCAGCGCCGACTGATTGCGCCAATAACCGCATACCAGCCCTTCGCGCCTGTAATCATCGAACAAGCCGAGATTCCACCAACTGACGATCGGTTCCTCGACGCTCTTCAGATCGATCAGGCTGCCGGGATCGCTGTACATCTGCCCGTTGGTCAAAATCCTGCTTACCGGCCAATGCAGGCCGCCGCTTTCCTCCCCTGCCGCCAACGGCGAGAGCCGCTTGAGGATCATGGGTTTGCCGGAGACGTTGCGGCAACCCGCCTCGATAGCCGCCGCCGCAAGGCCGCGGTAGAGCGTCAGGTGCAGCCGAAAATCGAGCCGATGCGCGGCGTCCGCGGCCTTTACCACAATACGGCGGCCGGCGCCGACGGCATCGCGGACCTGCTCGATTCCAACGCTGAAGCGATAGTCGGCCGCGCTCATCATGCGCAGACCGTCGGCGGTTTCCGCCTGCACGACGGCGCGGGTTAGCAGCGGTACACCGCCGCGATCAATATCAAAGGTTCCGGTAGCGGGGGCGAAACGAACGCGGAAAAATTCGTTTTCGATGACCGCGCTTTTTCGAGGCGATGCGTCCAGCGTTCCGCCGATAGGCAACAGCGCGCCGCTCAACGCCAGGCTGCGGCAAAATTCGCGGCGGTTGATTTCATTACGTCTTTTCATCGCCCCTTCTTTTGCATTCTTAATGGTCGACAGCCCGCAGCTCTGTCGGTCCGTTACTCTTTAGCGCCGAAAAAGATGATCTTGGCCTCAGGCCCGCGGCATTCAGCTTCGATGATCGCCCGTCCCTTGTGGTCGAACGTCACCTTGACGCCTTCATTGTGCCACACCTCGCGTGCGACCGCATTGGCGGTGACATAGCGAAACGTTCCGCCGAAATGAGCGTCCTCCAATTTCACCCACGGGTTTTTATAGTTGAAGAACAGCACCACTGCGCCTCTGCCGTTGGCGGGATTGATCTTTTCGTGGATCTCGGGCACGCCGCCGATCGAACCGGTCCGCACCGGCGAAGCCAAAGCCATGTCTTCGCGCACCTGCTTGTAAAGTTCCAGCACTTTATGAAAAGTCGCCACCCCGGCTTCGGAGACCTTTGGCAGATCGCCCCAAATGCCGTTTTGACCCAGAATGAGCGAGCCGAGGTTGAGATACTGCGAACGCAGAGGGTCGTCGGGCAAATAGTGGGTCAAAAACAGCACCGAGGGAATCCACTTGTCATAGACCAGCGGCGCTCGACAGACGCGCGCCCGCGCCGGGCCGGGAAACACAAATACATTGGCTCCCATGCCTCCGCCCGGGGCAAACAGCGTATCGTCGAACGACACATAGTAGGGGCCGTTGTTCATAATAAAATATTTTCCGGCGGCCAAGAATTCCAACCCGAAGGCGCGTTCCCCTTCGGTCACATCGAAATCGACAATGGCCTCAGGGCAGGCGGCGCACAGCTTGTCGACGATTTTTTTCATGTATCGGCTGAGCAGAAACGAGTACGCCTCGCCGCGCTCCTGCGGTGAAACCGAGGCGTCGCCGTGAAAGTGGTTGGGATCGTTGCAGCCGTATTGACCGATGGCATCCCACTTGAAATAGGTGACCCCCAGCTCTTTGGAAAGGCGAATCAGTTCATCGGCATAGGCGTCGGCAAACTTGCTCACCAGACACATCGGATAGCTCTCTTCCGTTTCCCAGATAGAATAAGGTCCTTGGGGGTTGCCGTCCCAAGTGATTTTGCAGTCCGGATGCTTCTGCAGGATCGTACTGGATACTGCGGCGGTGTTGTTAAACCAGAGGCCGAGCTTCAT
Organism: candidate division KSB1 bacterium; assembly: GCA_034505495.1. NCBI lineage: Bacteria > Pseudomonadati > Candidatus Zhuqueibacterota bacterium. The sequence goes on from JAPDQV010000035.1 coordinate 27,478, forward strand.
GCCGTAGCCGTCGAGTTTGGCTTTGACGGTGCGCAGCGAGTCGGGAAAGCGCGCAAGCGAGACTTGCCAGTCGCCGGTCTTTTGATACCAGCCGGTGTCGATGACGAACACTTCGATGCCCATGCGGTGCGCGACTTCGATCTCCTGCAGCATCCGCTCAAGGTTCATCGAATCGAGGTAAGGTTTGCCGTTCCAACAATAGTTGCGCTCTTGATAATTCCAAGTGTTGTAGAAAATATAGGGCTTGCGGCTGGTTAGATTCGGGCTGAAATACTTGAGAACATGGAGGCGAAACTGCGATGCCATTGCTTCCTTGCCGCCTTTTACGGCTGCAGCCTCCATCCACAGCGTCTCATAGCCTTCGACCAACGGATAGCGCGACCAATAGTTGCCCTTGACCGCCTTCAGACCGACCTGTCGATTGGGCGACAGCTGAAAGCCGAGATAGCGGTCGGGCAGTTGGCTGCCGTGCTCATAGGCGAGCAGTAAAGTGTGCCGTCCGTCGCCGCCGATCAGAATCGGGCCGTCGAGCATCAACGCATTCTCGAAAAATCGGTCCTCCACCGGACGCTCGGCCGGCAGATAGCAGTGCACGAGCTCGTCGTACTCGCTCAACCTCACCTCGAAAACTTTGGGCAGGGACGCGAATGAAGTGACAAAATAAGTTAAATTTTCACCGGAATTTTTGGTCAAAAACCGCGGCGAACTGGCGGTCAGTCGATAGCAGAACCGCACCACCGGATTGTCGGGTGAAAGGCGAACGATCCATTCGAGCTTCAACTCGGCGTCGCCCGCAACCGGCCCGGAAACGGTGTATTCGGTGACGCCGTTGAACAACGGCTTGCTCTGCACCTGAAAAATCTGCCAGCGCAGCGCCGTCGCCTTGCCGTCGATTTCACACACCGGCGGCGCGATGGTAAAGGAAAAACGCTCTCCCTTTAACTCGTAGCGCCACAGAGCCGACGGCGAGTTGATCACCTTGATTTGCGCCGCCTCATTTTCGATCTTGGGCTGAGCCCAAAGCATGGAAATGAATAGCAATACAAGCAGTGGTCTAATCATGTCGATCTCCTCCGATATAAAAAAACACGCTTTATCGAAAGGCAATTTACAAATATTTTATTATCCGACAAGGTTAATTGCGCTGAAAATTTCGGTTTTATTTTCAAAAAAAGCCGAGCCGCAGTCGCCTGCCGTTCCTCATGAAAAATTCTTAAAAGCGACATAACCGCCGAATGTATCTCTGGTTTGCCAGGCAGGTGTTTGGTTATAGGGCGAAATTTCCGCTGCGTCGAACAATATCGGGGCTTTGTTGAATTGCGGCAAAGATAGACTCAGGGTCTGGAAGCAGAGGGGCAAGTGCGCCGGAGAGGTTTGAACTTAAAAGATTGATCGCCGGCAATCGGCCCGACCAGGCTTGGGAATGTTTATACGACTGAGCGCAGTAGCCCCCGCTTGTTATTGAATAAAAACACAATCGCGGTCTTGCTCATTCATGCCTCGTTTTTTCGACTATGCTGATGAATTGCCGCAATCAGGCTGCGATCTATACACTTTTTGCAGAGCTTCCCATCGGCATCAAGGTCAATTGCGGAAAAAGCCTTTGTAAGTGATAAATTGTGTGAAAAAGGTGCTGCCGCCGCCGCTTGAATGGATGAAAAAGGGTAAAGTTTGAGGAAGATGAACCTACAAGTTCCTCACCATTAGCTGTTGCAGGGATGCCTTTTTTCCACTCCGCCGTTTTTCAAAAAAAGAACGCCCTGAAAAAGCGTATTTTTCAGGGCGTTTTCGGCAAATTTCAAAAAGGCAATTACTGCAGCTCAATCGACGACTTCATAAGCGCCTTTGGCAGGCGTCGAAATGATCATTTCCGGCTTGAGGTGGATGCGTTTTTCGTATTCGCTTGCGACTTTTTCGAGAAAGCTGTCCACGTATTGGTTTTCGACCAGATTAACGGTGCAGCCGCCGAAGCCGCCGCCGGTCATTCTGGCGCCCAGCACGCCCTTTTGCGCCCGCGCAATGTCGACCATCAGATCCAATTCCGAACAGCTCACCTCATAGTCGTCGCGCAGGCTGTCATGCGACTCGTTCATCAGGCGGCCGAACGTCTTTAAATCTCCCTGCTGCAGAGCCTCATAAGCCGCAGCGGTGCGTTCATTTTCGCTGATCACGTGCCGGCATCTCTTGGCCGTCTCTTCCGGCAGATCAGCTTCGACCTGCCTAAACTGATCGCTGGTCACATCGCGCAGCGCTTTGATGCCGGGAAAAGTCTTGCTTATCAGCCGGACTCCCTCCTCGCACTGCGCCCGGCGCTTGTTGTATTCGGAGACGCCGAGCTCGTGCTTGATCATGGTGTTACAGATCACCACCTGCACCTTTTCGGAGGGCAAAGGCGCCGGTTTATGCTCGAGCGTTCGGCAATCGATAAAGAGCGCATGATTGGGCTGAGCAAACAAGGAAATGAACTGATCCATGATGCCGCAGTTCATGCCGACGAACTGATTTTCTGCCTTTTGCCCCAACAAGGCGAGACGTACGGGATCCATCTCGGCTCCCACCGTGCTGAGGAGCGCCAGTCCGGAAGAAATCTCCAGCGCCGCGGACGAGCTCAATCCGGCGCCCACCGGCACGTTGCTTTCGATGAGAATCGAGGCGCCGGAAAGCCGAATTCCCTCCTCTTCCAGCGCCCAAGCCACACCGGCCACGTAATCGCTCCAGTGCGATCGCCGCTTAAGATTATCCAAATCGACGGCGATGAGCTCGTTCATGTTTTCGGAGCGGATATAGAGCTTGCGGTCTTCGGTCGGTGCCGCCGCGGCCCAAGTATAATAGCCGATGGCCATGGGAAAAACAAATCCGTCGTTATAGTCTGTGTGTTCGCCGATCAGATTGACGCGCCCGGGAGCGGCGAAAACCCGCGGAGTATCGTTGAAATGCGCCTGAAATTTTTTGAGTATGATGTTCTTCATATTGCTCACCGCCTACTGCCTTTTACCGTGCAAACACCAGAGGACTGAATAGGAGATAAAGAATGAGCGTCAGAACGATCACCGCGGCACCCGCCACCGGTGCATATTTCGACGGCGTCAAATCGATTTCGGACTTGGTCTCGAAACGAATAGGCTCTTTGAGCGGCTTGACCAGGGTGATCACACCCATAATGGCCAGGCAGAGCGCAAAACAGATGGCCATGCGGTTGAGGAATTGAATCTGCGGCGCAAACAGCTTGAGCCCGCCGTAAACCACCATATTGGTAATCAATCCGACCACTCCCGCAACGGCCGGCGCGCGTCGGAACAGCAGACCGAACACGAAAACCGCCAAAATGCCGGGGGAAATGAATCCTTGACCTTCCTGGATAATGGTAAAGATGCTGTTGCTGATCTTGGGATTGCCCAGCTGCGGCGCCAAGGTGACGGCAATCAAGGTAAAGACGACCACGCAAATGCGGCCGAGCATCACAATGGTTTTTTGTCCGGCATGGGGAGAGAGAAATTTCTTGAATACGTCCATCGTAAAGATGGTCGAGGCGGCGTTCAGCATGGCCGCCAGCGAGCTGACGACCGCTCCCAGCAGGGCGGCAATGACAAAGCCGAAAAGACCCACGCCGCGGGGCAGGACTTTGCCGAGGAGATGCGCCATCGCCGTGTCGTATTTGTAGGCGATGAGTTTTTCGGCCGGGAGAAGAGCGGGCGATTTATCGCTTGCGGCCTTGACTTTGTCGTTAAAAGCCTGCAGTTCGGCATAAAAGGCCGGATAAAGCGAAGGAAACGCCTTGTCGTCGCTGTCGAACAACGAGTTGGGTTCCGCCTTTGCCTTTTCGAAAGCCGAGCGCTCGATCGGCAGCACGTTGTTCAAATTGTTCAGACGGCTGCGCAGGGCGCGAATCGCCGCGTCGTTTTCGTAAACGGCAAGCAAAAAGCCTTCCCCGTTCCAGCTGGAAACCGTTTCGTCCGAAGGAGATTCGGCCACGGTTACGAACTGCGTCTGCGGGTTGGCCTTGACGTATTTGGCCAAAACCGCGGCATTGTCGGCAATCGCCTCTTTTTTCATATCGGAAGCAAACAAATTAAAGGCAATGATGCCGGGGATGACGATGACAAAGGGGATCAACAGCTTTAAAAAAGCGGCAAAAACAATTCCGCGCTGACCCTGAGCCAGCGACTTGGAACCGAGCGTGCGCTGGGTGATGTACTGATTGAGTCCCCAATAGTAAAAGTTCGGAATCCACAGGCCGAGCAGCAGCGCCGTCCACGGGAGAACTTTGTCGGTTTTCGGCAGAAACATGTTCATGCGCACGGAATTGAGTTCCCAAAAGCGGCTGAAGGCTCCTTGTCCGGGGCTCATCTCTTTTATTGCCACGGCGCCGGTGTTGACGTCGAGAATCTGCGCCGCTTCCTGCACGCGCCCGAGCTTGATGAATGCAAAGATCATGATCACCGCGCCGCCGAGGATCAGCGCGCTGCCCTGAATCAAATCGGCCCAGGCGCAGGCCTTTAGGCCGCCGGCCGCTACGTAGATCATGGCGATCAGACCGATGATCATGGCTCCGCCGGCCAGGGAAATGGGAAATTGCGTGTCCGCGGTGATGGTGCGGATGGTCAGGGCGCCCGAATAGGTCACCGAACCGAGCAGCAGCATGTAAATGAACAGCGTCGCCACGGCCATAATGGTGCGCGCCGCCGCATTGTAGCGCACCTCGAGGAATTCGGGAATGGTGTAAATTCCGGCGCGTAAAAAGTACGGCAAAAAGGTAAAGGCAATGATCACCAGCGTGACGGCGGCCATCCATTCATAGCTGGCGATGGCTAGACCGACATGACTGGCGGCGTTGCCGCTCATACCGACAAACTGCTCGGTGGAAATATTGGCGGCAATCAACGAAAAACCGATCAGCCACCACATGAGGCTCTTGCCGGCCAAAAAGTAGTCTTGATCGCTCGCACCGGCCTTTTTGCTTTTCGTCATGCCGACGGTGATGACGGTCACGACAAAGCCGATGAATACGATAATGTCCCAGATTCCGAACTGCATGTTCGCTTCTCCTAATTAACCCAATACGCCGCTCGAAGCTTGCTCGAGAATTTCAGCCGACCTTGAAACGCAAACGGAACATTTTCGACGGCCAACCGCCCCAATTTTTGCCGCCGAAATTAATGCCTGGAATTTAAGAAAAATTCCTTACCAGTCAAGCGACAATTCACGCAAAAACAGCGATTCCGAAAAAATCAGCCGGTAGTGCACTCCAAAGCCCGTCTATAGCGTTCTGCATTGGGGTTGGAGCGGGACTGGGCGGCATCTGCTGCCGCTCGGCTCTCTGCTTCCAATCAGTGTTCCTCATGCAGGCAAAGCGCGGCGGCAATTGCCCTCTCGGCTGTTACGACTCAAGGGCAGCCTGCCCTTGCGCCTTCTTTCGGGCTTGGCGGGCACGGCTTAACATGCACATAACGTCAACCGCTGTAATCGGTTACGCAAGAACGCCTGCAGCAAGAAAACAGCATTTTCCAGGCCGATGATTTTGAATTGCTCCCACGCCTCAAACGAGGGGGCGAAAATTTAACTCTTACCGCCGGCCTCTGCCGTGCGAAACTCGCGAATCCACCCAAGACAGTCGCGCACCTTTTCAGTGAGAAACGCGAAATCGCCGGCGAGAACCTCTTTGGTCACCAGGTTGCCGCCGATGCCGACGGCGCAGACGCCGGCCTTGAACCATTTTTTGATGCTCTCCTCGGTGGCCTCCACGCCGCCGGTCGGCATCATTCGCGACCAGGGCATGGGCCCCAGCACGCTTTTGACGAAATCCGGTCCGCCCACCGCTGCGCCCGGGAAAACCTTGACCACCTCCACACCCCACTCTTCGGCGCGGCTGATTTCCGTAGCGCTGCCGACTCCGGGGATATAGGCGACCTTGCGGCGATTGCACAGGCGGACCGTCCCCTCGTCGAAAATCGGCGCCACAATAAAGTCGGCGCCGGCGGCAATGTACATGGCAGCCGTCGGCGCGTCGAGCACCGAGCCGACTCCGACAAAAAGCTGCGGCAGTTCGGCGCGACAATAGGCAAGCAAATCTTTAAAAACATCATGAGCGCCGGGGCCGCGATGGGTAAACTCGAGCAGCCGGACGCCCCCGGCGGCCGCCGCAGCCGCAACACGCTTGGCCGTCGCCGCATCCGGCGTGTAGAACAACGGCACCAGACCGTCTTCCAATAGGGTCAGGTAAAAGTCCAATCGACTTTTTTGAGCCATAGATCTCCCTCTCTGCAATGATCGTTACCAATGTTAACCATAATTGCGCAAAATAGCAAGCGGTTGCCGGCGCAAAGCATTTGCAGTTGACTCTCAATATCGAATGCATTACTTTAATTCCGTCAAGATTAAAATTTGGGAGCGTGTATGGGCCGTCATAACTTTACTATTGACCAGGAGGGCGGCATCTCCAGACGCCGCTTTTTATCGCTCACCGCCGCCGGGGCGGCAGGACTGGCATTGGGAGCCTGCAGCAAAAAAAATCCGGCTGCACCCGCCCCCATTGACGAAACGCCGCGCACCGCCCGCGTGGCTGTCGGCGAGATCGGAACCTATGAAAAAACGGTTCTCAAGAAAAAGCTCATCGACATGCTCGATGCGCTCGGCGGCCTCGGCGACCTCATCAAAAGCGGCGACAAAGTCGGCCTCAAAATCAATCTGACCGGCGGTTCCGGCTCGGCCAATCAGTGGCAGCGCAGCACCGGCGTCTCGGCGCTGGAATCCTTCTGGACGCATCCGAACGTGGTGCAGGTCATGGGCGAACTGGCCAAAGATGCAGGCGCCGGCAAAATTTTTATCCTCGAAGCATATTACGACAATGAGTCGATCTCCAAATTCGGTTTCGTCGGCGTCGCCAATGCCCTCGGCGGCCAGATCATCAATCTGAACAACACTTCGCCGTTCAGCGACTACGCCGTGCGGCCGGTCGGCGAAAAGTCTTTTATCTACAAAAGCCTTTATCAAAACGCTATTTTCGAAGAACTGGACTGCTTTATCTCGCTGCCGAAGGCCAAACAGCATGTATCCGCGGGCGTGACGCACGCCATGAAGAACCTGGTCGGCACGCTGCCGCAGCCCAAGTACTCCCTGAACGGCTCCGGAAACCGCGCGGCCATTCACAATCATTCCGCGGTGCTGGACAAAAACGCCAACAGCAATCTCTGCCGCGTCGTCCTCGACATCAATTCCGCTACGAAAATTCATTTGGCCGTGACCGACGCCGTCAAAACAACCATCGGCGGCGAGGGTCCCTGGTGCAGCACCATGGAAAACCGCACCTTCAATCGGCTCATCGTCAGCCGCGACGTGGTGGCGGCGGACACCATCGCCACGCAGGTGATCGGCTTTAATCCCAACGCGCCCGACTATACCGACACCTTTGCGCTGCCGTCGCCCGCGTGCATCAACTATCTGCGCGAGGCCGAGCGAATCGGATTGGGCGTCAACGATTTGAGCCGCATCGAGGTTATTCAGCTCTAAGATCGCGAGGCAGCCGTACCGCTTAATCTGATCGATCATTCAACCTGAGGTGAAAATGAAAGCTTGTATGCAAATCGTCGTTTTATGCCTGCTCGGCGCCTCCCTTTTCGGCCAGACGCAAATTCGCACCGAAGCCAATTACAACGGCTGGGGATGGCAGGCGATCGTCATGCAGAACCAACTGATCACCGTCGCCACGGTGCCGGTCATCGGCGCGCGCATCATGCAGTACGATTTGGGTGACCATCCTTCGCTGTTCATCAATCCTGCCGAGCTCGGCAAAACGCATGCGCCCAATCAGTCGGTCTGGTACAATTACGGCGGCTACAAGGTGTGGCCGGCGCCGCAGGAGGTGTGGAACTGGCCGCCGCCGGCGATTCTGGACGCCGGCCCCTATAGCGCCGAGATCGTCGACAACACGCAAGACTCGGTTGCGGTGTTCGTCAAAAGCAAAAAGGAGACGTGGAGCAAGACGCCGAACATCAGCATGGAGCGCCGAGCGGTCATCTACCGCCACAGCAGCCGCGTCAAAGTCGAGCAGTCGATTCTCAACGAGGGCGCCAAGCAGGTCAATTGGAGCGTTTGGAGCGTCAGTCAGTGCATCGTCAACCACCCCGGCCAAAAGGACTATGAGAACTTTTGGGTCTACTTTCCGATCAAGACCGAGGGCAGCGTCTTTGGGGCAAGCGGTGTGAAAGCCAGCGCTGCATCGGCCGCCTGGAAGGGCGAAATGGCGCCCGGCGTTTACGGCGTGCAATTCAAGCCCGAGGGCAAAAAGATTTTCGCCGATTCTCCCGAAGGTTGGATCGCTTATGTGGACGAAAAAGACGGCGTCGGCTTTTTCAAAGTGTTTGATGTTTACCATGGGGAGAGCTATCCCGATGGAGGCGCCTGCAACGAAGTGTGGATCAACAACAGCCCCGCCTATCTTGAGGTCGAAGTCCTCAGCCCGATTTGGCCGATCGCCCCCGGCGGCAAAATCACTTTTGTCGAAGACTGGTACGCCGCGCGCATCAACGGCCCGATCCTTACCGTGAACCGCTGCGGTGCCGTCGAGACGCATCTGCAGTACGACCCCGCTACGGGGAATGTCTACGGGGCTTACGGCGTCTTTTACCTCGGCTCGGTCAGGTTGACGTTCCTCGACGCGGCGGGTTCGCTGATTGCCGATGATGTGAAATTCACCGTGACGCCGATGGAAAAATTGACGATCGAGCAAAAGATCAGCGTTCCCCAGGGAGCAGCCATTGCCGAGCTGCGTTTGTACGACGTCGACGGCCGATTCGTCGGCGCCCTCGACCGCGTCCAAGCCTCACGACTGGTACACGTAAAGAGCCGCGTGCCTGTCTCGCCGTCGCTTTTGCGCGCCTATCCGAATCCGTTCAATGCCGCGGTCACCTTGGAATTTTGTCTCGACGAACCGCAGACCGTCGAGCTCATCGTTTACCGCGGCGACGGCCGAAGAGTCGCACGCCTGTTCTCGGGAATCCTCGGTAGCGGGATCCATCGCCGAAGCTGGGAAGCAGGCGACGAAACGGCGGGCATCTACTTTGTCCGCTTGAGGGCAGGAAAAGATGAAAAGCTCGCCAAGATTCTGCTGATCAAATGAGTTGAGCGCATAAATTCCCCATCGATTTTCCAACCGAACGGGCGCCACAAAAGAGGCGCCCGTTCGGTTTTTTGAAAACTGAATCGGGGCAAAAGAATCATTCAGGCGGGGATCTCCGCTGTCGCAGGATGGATGAGGTTTCGTTTCTACCTGCGCTCGGCGCCAATCGAACGTCAAGAGGACGGCGTGATGGCCAAACCATGGAGGCCGGCGAGTCTGCTGCTCTTTACTTTCGCCGGCAACAGATTCAGTAAAAATTCTTCTCCTTGCAAAATCTTCTGCATTTCGTTACCATTTCTGCGTCGGCTAATGTAGAAAGCAGCGACTTATGGAAGACCATGAAAAAATTTTAACTTGGTTTAAAGCCTGGAAATCTGCCGAGACCGCATTGCAGGAAATCCGGCGCCGAGAGCTGCAGGATGAAGACGATTATGAAAAACATGTGGAGCTTTTGGATCACATGCTGCGCTATGCATTTGAGCACCGGGCTGAGCGTCAAACCAGCGGTTTGATCGAGCAGGAATTTTGGTTCAAAAAAACTCCGGCCGAACTCTTCCTTAATTCATCTGTTGCAATCGGAACTTGAATTCATGATTTAAAATCTGCATTAAATTATTTTATGGAATTCAGAACAAATCCATACCTTATTCCTACCTGGAATATCTTGTGGAACAATTCGAGCAAAAATGATTGAATTTTCATAAAATGGTTCTTCATTGTAGAGCTTCCAATCTAGGAAAAATTTATATTCGTGGAAAATTTTTTCATTCCTAGTTTCAACTCTTATTTTTGTTTCCATAAATGATGAATCAAGTAGTTTGCCTAGAAAACCTCTTCCAAAGGCATTATCAGAATATTTCATCCTTTTTAGGAAATTAACTTCTAAATTTTTTGAAATAGCTTGACCAATAATTTTTATTTCTTCACTCTTCGGTTCAACATTTATTATTTGGGTTTTTTTGTTGGCAAAATTTGACTTGAGATTTCTAATGTATTCAATAACATCGTAGGGAATTTCAATCTGTTTTTCTAATGCATAAGATTTTATCGTAACTTCAAGATCATTTATATCAACTTTCTTAATTGAACGTAGATACCATATTAAGTACCTAAAACATCTTTTTTCATGAAGAATCCAAGGTGGTTCGTTATTATCAAAAAACACTTTGCTACCACAAGTACAGCAAAAATAGAATACTCGATCGCCACAGAATTGGCATTTTATTGGATATATCTTGGTTTGGCAATCAGGATGATGAGTTGGAATAGGCATGTTTTATCCTCTTTATAATTTTATATGTAAGATGTAAGAAATCCAAGCGTTATTTATAGTTGTTCGGGATAAAAATAATCAATCAATTTTTCAATAGGGGTCCAACCGTTAAGAGAA